>NZ_NCVG01000021.1:0-223515 GCF_002096835.1 Streptococcus mitis
GTCAGTCACAACCGCTTCTGGCAACGCTGGTTGAACTTCCGGTTCCCCTTTATCAGTCACAACCGCTTCAGGCAACGCTGGTTGAACTTCTGGTTCCCCTTTATCAGTCATAACCGCTTCAGGTAATGCTGGCTGAACTTCCGGTTCCCCCTTTTCAGTGACTATGGCTTCAGGTAATGCTGGCTGAACTTCTGGTTTGCCTTTGTCAGTCACAACCGCTTCTGGCAACGCTGGTTGAACTTCCGGTTTGCCTTTATCAGTCACAACCGCTTCAGGTAATGCTGGTTGAACTTCTGGTTCCCCTTTATCAGTCATAACCGCTTCAGGTAATGCTGGCTGAACTTCCGGTTCCCCCTTTTCAGTGACTATGGCTTCAGGTAATGCTGGCTGAACTTCTGGTTTGCCTTTGTCAGTCACAACCGCTTCTGGCAACGCTGGTTGAACTTCCGGTTTGCCTTTATCAGTCACAACCGCTTCAGGTAATGCTGGTTGAACTTCTGGTTTCCCTTTTTCGGTTACAACCGCTTCAGGTAATGTTGGTTGAACTTCTGGTTCACCTTTATCAGTCACAGCAGCTTCCGGTAATGCCGGTTGAACCTTAGATTCGCCTTTATCAGTCACAACTTTGGGTTGCTCAACTGGCGAAACACTTGATGCCGGAGAAACCGACGAAACAGTTCTATCATCAAGCTCCAAGTAACCAACATATCTGTAACCAGAAATTTGCAACACACCATCACGACCAGACTCATGGATGTTAGCATTCAAATTAAGTGCTGAAGCAGTTGATAGTGTAACTAAACCTGTCGCCCCTACAATCAAAAATGTAGCTATTTTTTTATTTCTCTTATCTTTTGTAATAACTACAACAAGACTACCGATGGTCAATAAACCAAATACAGTCATAATAGATTGAGAACTTCCTGTGTTTGGTAATGCGTCTTTTTCATAAACCAAGGCATATGACTCTTTTGATTCATCAGGAGTACCTGATTTCAGGTGAGCACGTTCATTTTGCGTCAAATTAGCATAATCCAAGTAGTGATATGTGGATGCTCCCACAACTGAGGGTGCAAATAAAAGACTCCCAAGAAATACTGAACCAACAATACCCTTTATTTTCCGAATGGAAAATTTATCTTTTTTTAATAATGACAATTGTAATCCTCTACCTTTACTTTTTATTTCCTAATAGCAAACACTATTTTTTATTCTCAAAAATTGAACTTCTAAAATCATTAGTTTGATCTAAATATGCTTTAAAGATTGCTTGTTTAAGTTTATGAACTCGACTATATTCAGGATAAATATTTACACGTTCATCCTCTGCATCAGCATTAACAGCCTCAGTTATCATTTTACGAAGCATATCAATATTAGTTATTGTTACCTTACTATTTCTTGAGAAACTTACATTTGGATTATAGAAGCTAATACTTATTAGATTATTAAATTTAGCTATTCGTTCATCATACATTGCTTTTTTAAATTCTACCCAAGATGAATAACGATTATTAAATACTTTCTCAAGCACTAACTTATCAGTTACATTACCGACTACTTTACCATATGACTTAATCACTTTACCTTTAGCTTTTGCTTCTTCTGCATATTGATTAGAAATATATGGTACCATTCCATCTTTAAATCCTTTTGCAGCTAATAATTCAAACGCCATACGACGTCCCATTAAATCACCCGGTGTTCCTTCATTATTACTTAAAGCTGCGTATATTGGTGAAAATAGTTTAATTGTATAATACCCATTTCGTTTAAAAGTATCGTCATTTCCATTTTCGTATCCTCTTCTAGTAATAACATCATTTTCAATTAAACTATTAAATGTAGTTAATTTAGTAAGTTCTTCAGGTTTTAAATAACGAATAACATTGGTTGCATAAACTTTACTTCCATCTGGATCTGTTTCAAATTTATTTTCTATTTTTCTCAATAACTCGTTTTTCTTATCAATCTCTAATTTAACAACTGCATTACCTTCTAGATATTCTAGCATATAAATTACATCAAACATATTATGCATATATTTTTGCAAGTCTTCTGCATTATTAAATCGTTTTGTAGGATCTTTCACCTGAAGTCTAGTTGGATTTTCTGCTTCTTCATACTTCAATATAGAGTTAATCGTAATAGTAGGATCATATGGATGATCAGGAGCTTGCAACAATCCTTTAGCATAAAACTCTGGTCCAAGTCCATTTCTTCTTCCATATCCCCCAAGATAAATTTCTCTATCTGAGTTGTGTGTCATTTCGTGTGTATAAGTTACCGCACCATCTTTATCAAGCATGCGATACGCCATATAATAGAATGCATCTCCTGTAGCGTATGCTCCATTAGAATTATGAACAACATTATTTCCTGCTGGACCGAAGAAATGTTTTATCGCTGGATGATTAGTTTCAAAATCAGCTTGGTATGTATCCTTATCTTCTCTTTCATCTGTACCAAATCTAAATGCATCATAGACTAGAACACTTCTATATAATTTTTCTTTATTTTTATCATCTAGTATTTTATACCAGTAATCATAGTGATCTCTGAATCTAGCAGCCGCTTCTCTAGCTTTTGTCTCAACATAGTTATTTAAATTTGTTCCTGCTGAATGTTCTTTACTTCTATATCTATCATAAGCACCGAAACCTATAGTCGAAATATTGGCTATAATAAACACCGATTTTTCAGGTAATGTTAATAGCGGCAAGACCATACTTGGGTATTTCCAAGATTGGCTAGTTAATCTATCATATACTCCAATTGAATATGGACTACCAGCTATTGATTGTTTATCACTTACCTCTTTAATCGTAGATTTTTCTTCTACAATATAGGCTTTAGTTTGTTCTTTAAACCACTCGTTATTTGTTTTATCTGGCACGAAAGCTTTTCTATATTTTTCTAATGCATCAAATAAATTAGTAGTTTTATAATTTTTTGCTAATAAAACGTTATAAGTTATAACATTATTTTTCGCTAGTAAATTATTAAATCCAGATTTACCTAATTCGATAACATTATCTAACGCTGAACTATTTGATTTACCGAAGAAATCCAAGTGATACATAACTAAATCTTTCGCTTTTGTTTCACCATATTTGAAATTGTACCAACGCTCTAAGTATGTTAATCCTAGAAGTAAAGCTTCTTTATTATTTTTAATTTTCTCGATTACATAATTATCTATTACCTTATTGTTATTTTCCGCTATTGCAGCATCTGCAGTAAGAAGTTTTGTCAAACTATCTTTCAAATTAGTTTTTGTAGTATTGAATTGATCTTCTAAATATAACTCCGTTAAACTAACATCCTTAGAAACATCTAATACTTTTCTAATTGCGTCTGATTTGTATTCTACACTATTTAATGCTGGTAAAACTTCTCCTAAAATATTATTATAATTGCGAAGTAATGTATTCGGTGTGTAAATTAAATTTGTACCGCCTATTCTATACTCAGCTACACTTGAAAAATCACTTTGATATTCTATATTTTTTGTCTCTGATGTATTGTCTGCGTAATATAGTAACAGTTTATTTATACTTTCTTTGTTTTTGTTAATATCACTAATTACTTCATTATCTTTCATAGGAACTACTGACAATAATTCCTTATTATAAAGGTTACTACTTGCCTCTACTAAATTTCCGTACTTAACTATTGTTTCTCTATTATAGAATGGTAATAGTTTTTCTATATTTTTATATACTTTTTCTTTTGATGAATCAGCATTCTCAAGACTTCTATAGTCAGTTACATATCTAGAAGAGAAGTTAAAATCTTCTGTTTTAGTAGTATTTTTAGATACAAAAGCAGCTTTTTTCTCTCTAATTTGTGCGTCTTCTAATACTTCTCCTCTTTGAACATCAGAATCCTTAGTTAAGATTTCATCATCTTCTTGTACTACGTTTACAACCTTATTATTTTTGTTGCTATACACATGTTTTGCTTGCATGTTAGTGAAATCTTTTCCAGTTATAGCATTACCGTTTGTAACATTAACGTCGCTTAGTACATTAGAAAGTCGACCAGATTTTTCTAATCCTCCAGCTGGATCCCAAAGATTACCAACTACTCCACCAACGTTTGCAAAACGTTGAACATTATTAAGATTTCCTTCAGCATAACTATTACTAATTAGCGCACTATCTTCTACTGCACCAACTATTCCACCAATAGATTGATCCCCTTTAGTTGCGTTTGATGCTAAATCAATTGATGCGAACGACTTATCTATTAATCCCCTCGAACCAGAAAGTTTACCTACTAAACCTCCGATTTGATAACTAGCAACTGTGTTATATGTATTAGTTATTCTACCTGTATAGCTACTGTTAGAAATAGTAGAATTATTAACTTGTGATACTAATCCTCCTATTCCATGTTCACCAGCTATCGCTCCATCAGCATGAACATTACTAATTACAGTTCCATTTCTCGCTTCTTTTGCAAGTGTTGCAGCATCTTCTTTTGCTGAAATATTGGCATCTTTTAGTGAAAGATTTTCTACTGTAGCACCATTTAATCCTCCAAATAATGGTTTTTTCAAATTATAAATAGCATAATATTTCTCATTATTTGTACCTACTAATGTTCCATGGAATTCATTTTTCACATAACTTTCTTGACCATCTGGAAGTTCAAGTTCACGAGCATCCATAGTTGCACCTAAACGGAATGTGCCATTAGGAGTGTTATTCATTGCATCTACTAAATTTTTAAATGATGTATAAACACCAGTTTCACTTTGCTGAGTTTTTGGTAAATAGTATGTATAATTTTCTAGTACATTATTATTTTCATGTTGTATCAGATTATTTACACTTGCTACTATTTTATAAACATCTCTATTATCTTTATTAGTATTAGTAATGCTTGTAACTGGTAGCATCACATCTTTAAAATTCTCTGATTTAACTTTCATGAAGTAATTTTGTGGAGCATTTGGCACAGAATCTAATGAAGTAACATGACGATACTTATCACCTTCTTTAGAATATAGTTCAACAGAAGTTATATTTCTAAGTTCCAATTTCTTAATAACTTCTTCTTTAATATCGTCTTTTTTCTCATCTTTATGACGATAAAGTTTATCGTATACTGGTGGAATTTCATTACCTGCTATAATACTCTTAATCCAAGCTAATTGTGTTGGAGATAATATTAATCCTCCTGAACGGTTCTTAGCTCCATTTTGGTGGACACCAATGACTTCACCATTAGCATTAAATATTCCTCCACCACTCATACCAGCTTTTCCACCTTGGTATTGGACACCATAAGTATTATTAGCGTATTTTTGTTCCATTTCTACAGTAGTATCTTTTAAGTGAGTATACTGCCCAGCAGGATATCCATGAACATTTAGTTTGTCATTAACATTTACTTTCGAGTAATTTTCTACTAAGTTGGCATACTGTCTTCTAGTAGATTCAGGTAATTTAATAACTGCTAAATCGTAGATAAAGCCTTTTGGATAATCTTTTTGATTATAGAAGTGAATATCATCTGAAGTGAATGAACCTTTTTGTCCATCAGGTGACTGCCATTCATATGTGTTTTTAGCTTTATCTCCCCTAAACTCACCAGTAGTGTTATCTGAAGAATTATTAATAAAATTATGCGCTACTGTCAACAATACGTTAGGAGCTATAAAAGTAGCTGAACCCGTTCCTGATAATGCTTTGTTATCTTTAACAAAATTCATTCGAAGAAGTGCACTAGCATTTTTTTCTACATTATTGTTTTCTGTTGTATTGTTTAACTCTACTGCAGGTTTAGGCTTCTCTGTTTTCGGTGATTCAATTTTCCCTGTGTATTCTTTCGGTGGTTCCACTTTTTCTGGTTCGACTATCGCTCCAGCTTGAACCCCTGTATACTCTTTCGGTGGTTCTACTTTTTCTGGTTCGACTATCGCCCCAGCTTGTACTCCTGTATATTCTTTCGGTGCTTCTACTTTTTCTGGCTCGACTATCGCTCCGGCTTGCACACCTGTGTACTCTTTTGGCGGTTCTACTTTTTCTGGTTCGACTATCGCCCCAGCTTGTACTCCTGTATATTCTTTCGGTGCTTCTACTTTTTCTGGCTCGACTATCGCTCCGGCTTGCACACCTGTGTACTCTTTTGGCGGACTTACCTTCTCTGGTTCTACTACAGCCCCAGCTTGTACTCCAGCATATTCCGGTTCAACTTTTTCAGGTTCAACAATAGCTCCGGCTTGTACACCTGTATATTCTGGTTTTTCATGAACTTCTGGTTCGCCTTTGTCTGTCACTACTGCTGCTGACAATTCAGGCTGAACTTCTGGTTCTCCTTTATCACTTATTACAGCCTCTGGCAACGCTGGCTGGACTTCCGGTACGCCTTTATCACTTACTACAGCCTCTGGTAACTCTGGTTGGACCGCGGGTTTAACAATAGATCCAGCTTGTAGGTCCTTATGTTCTGTGACAGTCTCAGGTTGTTCCTTTATAACTTGCGCTTTTTTAGTACCTTTTTCGACTATTCTTGTAACAGGCGCAGTTGTTGAAGTTGAAACAATTTCTCGAGAAACTTCTTCCTTGTTTACAGAGAATATTCTTATGATTTCAACTTTCTTACCTAATTTACCTTCTTGTTTGACTCTTACAGTTCCTTCAGCTAAATCAGAATTCTCCTGAACTTTTTCTTGAAAATCTATTTTTGTTTCTATAGTTTCGTCACGATATAAGAGTTCAGGTTTATTCAACTGACCTGATAGAACTTCATCCTGTGGATTTAATGTATTTACCCCAGTCTTTTCTTTTGGAGAAACTTTCTCGTCTTTCTTCGTCTCTAGATTCTTGTGTTCTGATAATTGTACTTGAGAATCTAAAGATTGTTTCTCTTCTTTTGTTGGATTGGTTAATTCTGTAGAAAGAGTTTTTTCAACTACTTGAACTTCTGTTGGCTTAGTTGAAGAAACAGGTTTTTCTTCCTGCATAGCTTGTACTGTTGATGGATTCTCTACAAAATTCGGTGTAACATTATAATCCACCTTTTGTTGTTTTGTAGGAGTGGCTACGGATTTCTCTTGATTATTTACTTTAGACTCAGAAGTCGTTTTTCCCTCTTTGATATATCCAATATATGTGTAACCTGAAATGTCTTTAGGAAGAGGTAATTTTTCTCCAGAAGTCAATTCATAGTCCGTATTGTAATTTAGCAAAAGATTATTTTCTAAAGCATGAGCGGATACAAGAACACCGTTTCCTATTCCTGCAACCAATACTAAATGTAATACCGTTTTATTCTTAACTTTTTTCTTGGAAACAGCAAAAATTAAAATTCCCAGAGCAGCTAAGCTAGCACCAGCAACCAAGGTTTGCATATCATTCTTGCTTCCAGTATTTGGCAATTCTCCCAGTTGATTTTGGGAATTTAATTTATAAACAAGATAATAAGTCTCATCATCATTCTCCACGTATGTCGGAATATCATAGACAAGCTGATTCTTTTCTTCTGATGATAGCTCTGAATCTGTCACATATTTATAGTGAACTCCTTTAGTCTCTTGAGCTTCTATAGATGAACTACCTAATACAGACATAAAAAATAAACTTGAAATCGTCGCAGATACAAGTCCTACTGATAATTTTCTAAATGAAAAACGCTGTTGTTTTTCACCAAAATACTTTTCCATTATTCCTCCTTGAAATAAAATTTATATTTATCTTACGAAGGCCTTTAATATATTAGCGTATTATCTATAAAAAAGGCACCACACTTTAATTATACTCTTAATTTACCAAAAAGTCTTAAAATTGCGTTACGTTTTCATACTTTGTTTTATATATAAAATACGAAGGAGCAGGGTTTGCCATTTCCTATTTTCTCTTTTTGGATAAAATGTAACCTACCATGGAATTTCCACGGTAGGTGTTACTTATATCACTAATCGTTCTAAAAATGGTTTGAGGCAGTTGAGGAGAATTCCTTCTATCCAGCTTTCTTGTGCTGAGGATAGATGTTCTGACTGGAGACTTTCTTTTAGAAAATCTCGGACTTGTTCTGGTGCGATTTCAAACTCAAAAGCTTTCATTTTATAGAAAAAGTCGAGCAGATGATCTGACAGATATTCAGTTGAAAAGGGAACTTCTCCACTTTTTCGATATTCTAATAAGAGTCGAGCAAATCTGGCTTTTTCTTCAGGAAGCTCACGAAAATAGGAATTGAGGAGCCAGGTCTGCTTCTGTTTTCTTTCAATTGGATCCTGACTGGCAATTCGTTGGTCTTTTTCCAACTCTTTTTGGTATTGTTTGGCCTTGATAGCCCGTTCTGTCCGATTTTTACCAAAAAGAATTTTCTCCCACTTGCGTTCTTCTTGAGTTAGGGTCTCTGTAAAGCCAAAGTAATCTTGATAAGCACGCTCTGCGGGTCCCATGGCTAGGACTAGATTGTCTGCATATTGCTTGGCAATTTTATCCCTTTTTTTGCGCTCTTTCTCTGCCTGGATACGGAGTTCTTGTTCGTAGTCAATTTTCTCCTTGCCTAGCTTGACAAGGTAGAGTTGGTCATCTGATTTGCCAAGTAAAAAGGGTTTGATGCATTTTTCAAGGACTTCTTCCATCCGAGCCTTTTTCTTTGGCTCTGCCTTGGTCCAACTTCCTCCTTGAAAGACTTCTAGGAAGAGCTGGTAGTCTCTCTCAGGTGAGAACTGATTACCACGATTGGGTTTAAAAACACCTTTTTCCCAGAGCCACTTTAGAAGACGCTCGTCAAAGTCACTTTTATTGACCTTGATTTTCTCCTTTTTCTGGGCTTTTCTGGTCAGATTTTCAACCTTTCTGAGCAGTTTTTCTTCCTCTTCCAGTTGCTGGTCAAGGGTCAATCGATGAAAATGACGAACACAGTCGCTACCAATCGGAAAGAGGCGTTGGCCTGTGACACCATTAAAGAGTTCGTAGGCGTATTTGATAGCATTTCCACAGACACAATTGCTACGGCCGATACCGTTAAAAATTAAGGAAACTTCATTCCATTCCTTGGTAGCTTGTTCCCAAGTATCAGCTTTTGAAGCCTGTAATACGGCATCGTGCAAGGCTTTTCTAACTGGAAGTGTCATGAGGTCTCCTTTCTAGATTATACTTTTACAACTTGAACCTCTTCTTTACCTAGTAAAATCAAGTATTTTTCAATATTTTCAATCGAATAGGCTCGTGATAAAGCCTCTTCGTATAGGGCTAATTGACCACGATAGCGGTCTATGAGTTGACTTGGCTCATCATAGCGGTCTGTCTTATAGTCGAAAAGAACGATTCTGTCTTCGTAAAGCAGATAGCCATCCAAGATTCCACGGACAACGAAGTCTTCCTGACTCTTTTGGTCTCGTTTGAGCATGGAGAAAGGTTGCTCACGATAGAGATGGTCTGTATTATCAAGAATTTCCTGACCAAGTGCTGTGTCAAAGAATGCAAGAATTTTAGAAAGATTGATCTTGTCTCTGACAGCTTGACTGGTTTGAACTTGTTTGAGAGTTTCTGTCAGACTAGCAAGTGTTGGTCGCTGACTGAGGTCAATTCTCTGCATGAGTTCGTGGGTAGCACTACCAATCTCAGCTCCAGTTACCTTTTCTTTGGTTGAAAAATCTGGCAAAGAAAAGATGATTTTCTTGTCTACTGACTGTCCTTGACCTGCAATCTCGACACCTTCCAGATCCATAACTGGTTCGTAGAATTTCTTGATTTGGCTTGGGGTTTGAACACTAGGAAGTTCAATGGCTGCGCGGTGAAGAGTATTATAGACTTCAACCTCTTTCAGCATTTCAAGGGCTTCTTTGATGGTTTCTGACTGGCGATTGTCTACTTGGGAGCTATCTTGTAGAGGACTTTTGTTTTCCAACTGACCGATAGCTTCTCTAGTCAGCTGATCTTCACCAATAAAACGATAGCTAAAGTGGAGACGATCCTTTGCAAACACTTTGCTGATGGCCCAAATCCAATCTTGAAAATTCTTGGCTTGCAGTCTGGTATTGCTATTTAGTTTCCCATTTTTTGCTGCTGGGTATTCCTTGGCTTCCAGCTTTTCACGAGAACCCTTGCCGACAAGATAGAGCTTTTTCTCAGCCCGTGTCATGGCAACATACAGCAGACGCATCTGCTCTGAATAGCTTGCCAGCTGTAATTCCTCTTCGTTCTGCCTATAGGTCAGACTAGGAATGGAGAGTTTGATGGTTTTAGGGTAGTAGGCTTCAACTGCTCCTGTATCTATCTTGGCAATATATTTGACACCTAGTCCATTTTTACGGCTGAGAATGACTTCTGACATAGAGTCTTGCTTGTTGAAATCTTGATCCATATTGAGGATAAGAACGTAAGGAAACTCCAGCCCTTTACTCTTGTGGATGGTCATGAGCTCTACTGCATCTTTTGGCGGTGCGACGGCCACGCTTGCCAAATCGTGCTGAGCTTCTAAAACTTGGTTAATCATACCAATAAAACGTGACAAGCCTTTGAAATTGCTCTTTTCAAATTGATCAGCACGCAGTGCTAGGGCATAGAGATTGGCCTGTCTAGCAGGACCATTTGGCAAAGCCCCAACATAATCGTAGTAAAAACGGTCGTTGTAAATCTTCCAAATCAGGTCATAGAGGGAGTGGGTTTTGGCGTACAAGCGCCAAGAAGCCAAGATATCCATGAATTGCTTTAGTTTCTCAGCTAGAGCCGTGTGAATCAAGCCTTTTTGACTACTTACCTGTTTTTGAGCATTTACTAGTTTCTCATAGAGATTTTCGTGGACTTTATCCTCTGCTTTCTGAAGGGACAAACGTGCTAACTCGTCCTCATCAAAGCCAAACATAGGAGACTTCATCAGGGCAACCAAGGCATAGTCTTGCAGAGGATTGTGAATGACACGAATGGTGTCTAGCATGACTTGCACTTCTAGAGATTGTAGGTAATTGTTCTGCTCTCCGTCAGTTTTGACAGGTATTCCGTACTCAGACAGGGCGAGAAGAATCTGGTCATTACGACTACGACTGGAGGTCAGAAGGGCAATTTCCTTAAAGGCAACACCTTTTTCCTGATGAAGTTTGAGAATCTCCTTGATAACTAAGCGCATTTCACCTATTAGTTTCGTTCCTGCCGGGCTTTCTTCTTCTTCCTCACCTGTATCGTCCTTGTCGTAGAGGAGAAATTCTGCCTTGTTGTCAGGGTTAGGAGTCAGTTTGGTATTGGCAAAAACAAGCTGGTGCATGCTGTCATAGTTGATTTCACCGACCTCTTGGTCCATAAGACGTTCAAAAACATCATTGGTTGCTGACAGAACTTCTGAACTACTACGGAAATTTTCCTTGAGGAGAATCAGCTTTCCTTCTTGTGGATTTTGCGCATAGCGTTGGAACTTTTCATTGAAAATCTGCGGGTCTGCCTGACGGAAACGGTAGATGGACTGCTTGATATCCCCCACCATAAAGCGATTGTGACCATTAGACAGCAATTCCAGCATCCGTTCTTGAATGTGGTTGGTATCCTGATACTCGTCTACCATGACTTCATGGAAGCGCTCCTGATAAGCCTCACGAACTTGCGGGAATTTCTCTAAAATCTCAATGGTGTAATGGCTGATATCAGCAAATTCAAAGGCATTTTCCTGACGTTTACGCTGACGATAAGCTTCCACAAAATCACTCATGAAGGTTTGGAAAGTCTTAGCTAGTTCCCATGTGTCTTGATGATAACGTTCTTGATAATCGAGAATCGTTATCTGGTCTGCTAGTTGTCCTAGTTTAGCAAACTGGGTCTTTCTCTCTTCATTGTAGGCATCGACCAGTGGTTTCAAATCAGCCTTGCGACTGGCATTTATCAGAGCCCGACCATTTTTCTCTTTCGAAATTGCGACAACACGCGCAAGCACTGCGTGATAAGCCTGACTATCGGACTCCTGATTTAAAGAGCCAATTTCATCCAGAGTCAACTGGACATTTTCTAAATAGGGAGCCTTTGCAAACTCCTTGGCATCATTATCCAGATGATAACGGAAAAAGCTTTCCAAATCCCAAAGGGATTGTTTGATATGCTCAGTCAGTTTTTCTTTTTCACTGCTAAAATCAGCTTTCTCAAAGCCTTTGAGGAAAGATTCACTTAACCATTTCTGAGGATTGCTGGTGGATTGGAGGAAGTCATAAATTTTATAGACTTGCTGGCGCAGACCCCGTTCATCTTTTCCACGCCCAGCAAAGTTTTTCAGCAAATGACTAAAGGTCTCTTTCTGTTTACCTTGGTAATGGGCTTCAAAGACCTCATGGAAGACGTCGTTTTTGAGAAGAAGTTGCTCGCTCTGGTTTTGTAAAATCCTGAAATTAGGCGCAATATCAATCAGATAACCATGTTTACCAAGGAATTTTTGTGTGAAGGAGTCCATGGTTCCGATGGCAGCGTTGGGTAGGTCTGCCAACTGACGACCCAAGTGTTGTTTGAGGTCGACGTCATCGCTTTCTTGGATTTGTTGGCTGATTTTTTTCTCCAAACGTTCTTTAAGCTCTGTGGCAGCCTTAACGGTAAAGGTTGAGATAAAGAGTTGAGAAATTTCGATACCACGCGCCAACTGATCCAGAATGCGCTCGGCCATAACAAAGGTTTTCCCAGAACCAGCCGACGCTGAAACGAGGATATTCTGACCAGAAGTGTAGATGGCTTCAATTTGCTCAGCAGTTTTCTTTTGTTCCTTGCTCGAATTTGCTTCTGCATCTTGCAGTTTTTGAATTTCTTCCTCAGTTAAAAAGGGGATAGGCTTCATCGATTCAACTCCTCTCTTATTTTTTCAAACCAAGCTTGCTTGAGTTTTTCTCCGACCAGACGTTTACCGTCAGCTGGGTCCAATTTCTCTAGGAAACGGGCTTGGCCCAAGTGGTAATTTGCTTCAAAGCCTGTGATGGCTTGATGTTGCTGAACATATGGGGCAATACTTCTGCCGTTTTCTGTGTATGGATTGATAGCGAACTGGCCTGCTAAAATCTTCTCTGCTACTTTCTTGTAAAGGTGGGCATTGTAGTCCAGTAGGAGCTGGAATTCCTCATCCGTCAGCTGATTAGCCTTGTTTTTATTGTAAAATTCGCCCAAATGACTGCTTTCTTTTTCTAAAAAGAGGCCTTGGTATTTCATTGACTTGCTGGCTTCTACTACTGCACCTGCCAGACTTTTAACGGCCATCAAAGATTGGACAGGCTCAGCCATTTCCAAGTACATAGCGCCGAAAAAGTTCTGCTCCCCTTCTCTTTTTAAGGCAGCTAGATAAGTTGGCAACTGGGAATTAAGACCATTAAAGAAATGATGAAACTGGAACTGAGTCAGACTAGACTTGTAGTCTACTACCCCTATCGCCCCATCAGCTTTCAAACGGTCAATGCGGTCAACCTTACCTCGTACAAAGACACTCCGACCATTGTCCAATTGAATAAAGGCTTGCTCTTTCCCACCGAAATTCGCTTCCTCTTTGATGGTTTCGATGGCTGGATTGTGTCGGAGAATATGTCCAGTCGTCCGTGCTACATCAAGTAGAACTTCCTTGGTAAACTGGGCTACCAAACTTTCTTGATAAATGGCTTCAAATTCGCGTTCTTGACTGGTTTCGTGGATAGCTTGTTCTAGACGTTGGTCAAAGGAATCTTCGTCAGGCAACTGCAAGGCGCGTTCAAAGATACGGTGCAAGAAATTTCCGTGACTACGAGCATCTGGACGCAGGCGCAATTCCTCCTGCAAGCCTAACACGTAGCGAAGAAAATAACTATATTCATTGCGATAAAACTCTGTCAAACCGGATGTAGATAGGTAAAACTCCTGTTCTGCAGGATAGAGAGCCTGTAAGGTGTCCTTTGCTAAGGGTTTACTGCTTGGGCTGGTTGGGAGGGCTGGATTTTCCAGACCTTGCTGTTCTAGTTTTTTACCCATCACACGCGCCAGAACCTTGACAAAGGTCAAATCTTGCTCAGTCTCACTCATCTCGCCCTGCTGGTGATAGGCAACCAGACTAGACAAAAGACTATGATAGGACCCAATATTTTCCTTAGACAGCCCTTTGTGATTCATCCTCTTCTCTTTCCGACTAAATCCAAAATGGACCAACTCTTGAAGATAGGCAGATTCCTTACTTTCACTTTCGTTAAAAAGGCTTGGAGCCGACAAGACCAACTGCTTACGAGCAGAATTGACCAAGGAAAGCATAGTATAGCGATTTTTCTTGAGATTTTCACTGCTGGCAATCAGCAATTGTGCCCCTTCCTCCGTCGCTTGGTTTAAGCTTTGTCTTTCTTCATCTGTCAAAATACTGGTATTTTGCGCAATTTTTGGTAAATTGTCCTGAGTCAGCCCAATGGCATAGACAAAGTCAGCAGTCAGAGGGGCAATCAAATCATAGCTCTGTACCAGAACGGTATCTACTGTTGCTGGAATGGTGCGATACTGAGATAGGCTCATTCCAGAATGAAGCAAGGCAAGAAAGTCCTCTAGACTAACTGATGAACCAGCAAAAACAGTCGCAAATTGTTCTAAAACATGGCAGAATGCCTTCCAAACTTCAGTCTGTCTTTCCTGCTCTAGGGTTTTCATGGTAGCTGTTAAATCTTGTAACTGCTTGGTCACCTCTCCTTCTTTTAGAAAGCTATTCCATTTTTGTAGGAGATTTTCAGCCTTTTGTTTTCGACTGGCAAAGAGGGTTTCAAGAGGTGTTAAAATACGCAGACGAAGAGCATTTAAACGTTCCAAATTAAATTTTCCATGGTGGGATTTGGTAAAGGTTTGCTGAAAGGCTGGTAAGCCATTGATACCAAGATAGCGGATATATTGCTCAAAAGCATCAATATCAGCCTGATTAAGATCGGTATATAGACCTGTTCTAAGAAGGTTTATCAAATCCTCCTGACGGAAACGATAGCGTTTTAAAGCTAAAATAGACTCGACAAACTGAGTTAAAGGGTGGTGCGCCATGGATTCGCTTCTACCAAGATAGAAAGGAATCTGATACTGGTCAAAAATGGTTTTGAGAGATAACTGGTAAGAAGCTACATCCCCCAAGAGAATACGAAAATGCTTGTAACTCAGGTCTGAGTTCTCATGTAATTTCTGACGAATGCTACGGGCTACTAGCTCCAACTCCTCCTTTTGCGTCAAACAAGACCAGATTTGTAAGTTTTCACGGTCTTTCTCATCAACATTCAAAGCGAGTTCTGAAAAGTCATAAGAAGACTCCAACAAACGAGAGGCCTTGTCAAAACTATCCATCTGCTCATGAGTCTGAGAACAATCCAGAGCGGGAGTTTGGTATTTAGAGGCTAGATGATGGAGAAACTCCACACTGGCTTGATAGAGATTGCCTTCAGCGAATGGACTGGTATAGGCTTTCTTACTCGCATAGGCTCCAATAACAATCTCAACACCTTTACGGTGGAGCAGATCCACCACATGTTCTTCCTCAGCAGAAAAACGGGTAAATCCGTCAATGACTAAGGAAATCTGACTAAAATCACTACTTACCTTATCATTCTCAATAGCCTCAATCAAATAGGATAATTGACTTCTATGAGCCAACTGGCTTTGATTAAGATAAGCCGTAACTTTCTCAAAAATCAAGAGTAAATCTGCTCGCTTGTCCTCATCCGTCAAACTTTCCAAGTCTAAAAAATTCATCTGAGCAGTCGTTATCTCATGATAAAGTTCAATCAACTGCTGGATAAATTGAGGGTCTTGTTTAATAGCTCCATAAACTCGTAACCCTTTGGGATCAAGTTCAGCAAGACATTTATAAAAAGCCATCCCAAGACCAATATCATCAAGACTGGTCTTGACAGGCAAGTCATTTAAAACCAGATAACGAGCCATTTGAGCAAAGCGCGTGACGGTGATCGCAAAAGAAGCCTGCTGGGACAAGCATTTCAGCACGGCATGTTCCTTTTCAAATGAAAGAGAGTTGGGGGCAATGTAGAAAACCCGCTTACCAGCAGCAACCAGCTCTTCCGCCTCTCTGGTCAAGATTTCTGTTAAAGAAGTCCGAATATCAGTATACAGTAATTTCATCTCAGCCTCGTTTGGTTTATCAAAGTTTCTTACTCTATTATAGCAAAGTTCGCTTCACAGTCCAAATCCAAAATTCTTGTTGATAATCATTTAACTAGCAAATCAATCATACTTCATCATCCACTTTCATATGATGAAAGATATAGAGGAAAAAGTCTTTGGAAACTTCATAATGTCCATAACGAAGTCGAGAAGTATAGTCTCTCCATTCAGGATGTTGTCTGGCTATTTCTATGGAACAATCTTTGACTGGCAGATAATACTCGACATTTCGTCTAAAGGGAAAGAATCCTTCAAATTGCTCTACTTGATAGGCTTTGTCATCTATAATTTTACCTACGGCCACAAAAGCCTGTAACTTATCTTGACCATTCATATCGTATTTTGGGCTATAGTATAAAAGGTAGTCTCCTTTTTTCATACGGTTTAAGGGGCCGCCCTTTCCATGACAGACCTGACAAAAATTCCCTTCAACTCCTCTTAAAACATGGTTCTTTGAAACAACTCCAACCCAATATCTAGGCATTTTTATCCTCCAACTCTACTAACATGCGATTAAAACATTCTCTATCGTTAGATAGTTTTTCAAAAAATTTTTCATCAATCCCTTCTACCAAAGGTAAAGCTTGATTGACCTTCTCCGCGCCAGACTTCGTCACTGAGACCAGTTTTGCCCGACTATCCTTTGGATGTTGATCACGTTTAATGTAGTCTTTCTTCTCTAATAGTCTAACAATCTGGGAAACCGTCATAACATCCATACCAGTGAACCGAGCAATATCAACTTGCGTTACATATTCCTCTCTATTAGACAGAAACAAGAGCGAGGTTAAAACGATAAATTGAGGCAAAGTGAGGCCAACCGATTTCAAAACTCTTTTTAAATTACTTTCCCACTTGTTGTAGACTTTGATGAAAAGAAGACCTGTGGACTCTGTTTCATCATTCTTGTAAATTGAATTAAAGTGATACTTTGACATTATTTCTCCTTAAATATTAAGTATACATATTATATAAGAATTTATTTTGTTTTTCAAGAAAAGGAAAGTCGAATGTTACAATTCTATCAGACATTTCATAGTCTATATGCTATAATAATACCAAAAGATAAAGAAGGAAGTCTTATGATTAAACTACTAGCCTTGGATATGGACGGAACCCTCCTCAATGAAGCCAAGGAAATCCCACAAGCTCACATTACTGCCATTCACCAAGCCATTGAAAAAGGTGTCAAACTGGTTCTCTGTACGGGTCGCCCGCTTTTCGGTGTCCTTCCCTACTATAAAAAATTGGGACTTGACCTCCAGAATGAGTATGTGATTGTTAACAACGGTTGCTCAACTCACCAGACCAGTGATTGGAGTCTGGTTGATTGGCAAGAACTCAGCCCAGCTGACATCGAGTACCTCTATGACCTAGCTGAAAAAAGTGATGTTCAGTTGACACTTTTTGATGAGGAGCATTATTTTGTCCTCGGTGGCAAGCCTAATGAAATCATTGAAAATGACGCCAAACTAGTCTTTTCAGACCTGACTGAAATTTCTCTTGAGGAAGCGACTAGTGGCAAGTACCGGATGTTCCAAGGTATGTTTTTAGGAACAGAGAGTCAAACTGACGATTTTGAAGAGCGTTTTGCTGAAGAGCTTTGCCAACGTTTTAGTGGAGTTCGTTCGCAACCTGTCATTTATGAAGCTATGCCACTTGGTACGACAAAGGCTACTGCTCTTTCTCGACTAGCAGATATTTTGAAGATTGACTCCTCAGAAATCATGGCCATGGGCGATGCCAATAACGATATCGAAATGCTCCAGTTTGCAGGACTGGGCATTGCAATGGGAAATGCCAGCAATTATGTTAAATCTCTTTCGGATGCCGTTACAGCCAGCAACGAAGAAGACGGTGTTGCGCGTGCCATTGAGAAATATATTTTATAATTAAGAAGCCCAGTTCGTGTCAACTGGGTTTTGATATTTAAAAATTCCTAAAACTTTAGAAACTCTTTAGAAATGCTTGAGCTTTCTTTGATTTCTATGCTTTATACTAAAATTAACAAAATAAATCAAAAGGAGAGAATCATGAAAACAGTACTTGACATTCATGGATTGTCCAAAAACTTTGACAAACAAGCTATTCTTCAGGATCTTCATCTAACGATAAGAGAGGGAGATATTTATGGACTTATCGGGAAGAACGGAGCTGGGAAAACCACCTTGATAAAAATCATTACGCAACTACTGTTTGCGGATAAAGGAACAGTTTCCCTCTTCTCTAGCCATTCGGAAAATGAATGGAGCAAGTCTCTATCTCGAGTAGGTTCTGTTATTGAATCACCTGTAGCACATAATCACTTAACAGCCTATCAAAATCTGAAATATTACTGTATGATTCGTCATATTCCAAATGCTGATCAAGTCATTCGAGAAACCCTGGATTATGTAGGTTTGCCAGATACAGGTAAGAAAGTCTTTCGTGATTTCTCGCTAGGAATGAAACAAAGACTTGGTATTGCCATTGCCCTCCTATCCAAACCAGATTTCCTAATCTTAGATGAACCTATCAATGGTCTCGATCCAATCGGTATCAAAGAATTTCGACTAATGATTCAACGCCTCAATCAAGAACAAGGGATAACCATTCTCATCTCTAGCCATATCTTGTCAGAACTCTACCTCGTAGCTAATCGTTTTGGTATTTTAGATCAAGGCAAGATTATCCGTGAAATCAGCAAAGCTGAATTCGAAACACTAAGTGAGGATTATATTGTGCTTAAGACAGCTGACCAAGAGAAAGCTTGTCAAGTATTGAAAGAACAAATCCAGCTCCAGTTCAAGGTTGTTAATCCAGAAAATGAAATCCATATCTTTGGAAATGAACAAGATGTCAAACAGATTCTCAAGGAATTAACCTTGGCAGATGTTGCCATTGACGAGATTTACTATGCCCGTCAAAACCTAGAAGAATACTTCACTCAATTGGTCGAATAGGAGGAAAATCATGATACATACCATTCAAGCAGACTTTTACCGTCTTTTCCGTTCCAAAGGATTCTGGATTACAGAGTTCATTCTCTTTGCTCTCATGCTAATGGGTGCAAGTATAGGAGCTACGGGTCATCTAATGGCAATCCAGACAGAAGAACCAGAAATTCCAACCCATGGTTGGAATGGTGTACAAGCACTGATCAACGCATCTAGTCAAGGTTCAAACCTCGTTTTTCTCTGCATCATCCTAGCCTGCCTCGTTCTTGGAGTTGATTTAATTGGCAAACTCTATAAAAATAATTTAACAGTGGGTGTTTCTCGTACCGAGTTTTTCCTTGCCAAAGCCTTTGTATTGACTTGTATTGCACTTTTGCAAGTCATCATCAGCCTTGTGATTGCCTTTATTCCAGCAACTATCTTAAATGGATTTGGAACCATGCCTGATGGCTTTATTGGAAATCTACTGATAACCATTTTCCTTCAATTATTTTGCCTCCTTGCTTGGCTTTCCATTGTTTCCTTTATTCTCTATGTGAGTCATTCTTATCTTGCAGTATTTATTGGTTATTTTGTCAGCTCTATCTTACTTTCTATGCCAATGCTCATGTTTCCAAATATCAAAATTTTGCCATATTTATCATTGCAGTTTTTCTATGCTATGACTGCTAATAGTGAATCCATTTTCTATACACTTATAGTTACCTTAGCTGTTATTGTAATCTTTAATCTAAGTGGACTGGCAGTTTTCAAAAAGAAAAGTCTATAAAAAAGACCTCCTCTAGCCTACAGAGGAGGTTTATTTCGTTAAAAGTGAATAAAAACCGATAACCACTGCCCATCTGTGCTTAGTTTCATCTCTGCACCGAGAAGATGACATAATTCCTCAGTGATATAAAGGCCTAAACCAGAGGATTCTTCCGTATCAGATAGATTTTCAGAATAAAAACGGTTGCTGAGATTTTCTATTCTTTTGATGGGCTGTTTGACAAGGTTTGCAATCTCTAAGACAAGCTGTTCCTTTTCCTTTTTCAAAGATAGACGTGCTTCTTCCTTGCCATGTTTGAGGACATTCCCAAGCAGATTTTGTAAAATTCGATCCAGTAAGTCTTCATCGGTCCTCATTTTCAGACCAGCTTCAACCTTAAAATCAAGCATGATATTTGCCGCCTGAAAAACATCATAATAAGCAAGAGTCTTTTTTGTGATAAAAGCTGAAAGATCAACTTCTTCCATTTTCGGTTTGACAGCTCCTTCCATCAAACGACGGTATTCTAGGAGAGCCTCCAAACGTTTAGAAACTAAATCAAGATGCTGGGCTATTTTTTGTAAGGTTTCTGCTTTATCTTCAGGAGATTTTATCAATTGTTGGGTGTAGCCTGAAGCGATAGTCAGAGGCGTCCGAATATCATGGGCGATATTGCTGATGGCCATATCCAGAGTCTGTTTTTCCCTTTTCATAACCAACCGAGATTGCTCTACTTCCTGAAATAGATTCTCAATCTGCTGGTAGAGATGTAAAAAATGTTTGGAAAAAATGCTGACTCCGACTCTTTTCATACTACCTGTGAGAATCTTGTCTTCAATCTGTTGACTCAGGTTTTTAAGTGCTAGATGGTAGCGAATCAATGCAATCGATAAAATAATTAGGAGTACTAGTAGGACAAAGATTATCATGTAAGTCATTGCTTGTCTCCTTTTAATCTTACCCCAACTCCCCAGATGGTTTCAATATATTCTTGATTTGGGTCAAGCTGGTTTAATTTTTTTCGAAGATTACTCAAATGCGTATTGAGAGTATTATCTCCAGGTAGGTAGCTATCCTCCCAGACCAATTCATAAAGTTCTTCTTTGGTAAAAATTTTCTTAGGATGTTTAAGGAGAGTTTGGAGAATCAAGCATTCTTTTTTGGCAAGGCGAATCGTTTCCTGGCTATTTTTGATTTCAAAACTTTCTGCATCAAACTGGATATTTTTCAAGTTTTGTGGCTGATTTTCAGTTTTTCCTATTTCCATAGGCTGTTTTTCTACACTTTGGCGTAATTGAACAGTAACTCTAGCAAAGACTTCGTCCAAATCAAAAGGCTTGACTATGTAGTCATTGGCACCGTCTAAGAGGTATTGACTGATTAACTTCTTATCGCTCAAAGCTGTTAGCATAATGACTGGAATTTGACTTTGTTTCCTGATAGCTTTTAAAACCTGATCCCCATTTTTCCCAGGAAGCATGATATCGAGCAAAACGAGGTCAATCCCACCTTGGTCAAAACGCATGATTCCTTCTGTACCAGAAAAGGCTTGAATCACCTCATGCTCCTCAGTAAGAAGTGTCCGCAAAATTTCTTGAATGTCACTATTGTCTTCAATAACCAATATCCTAGCCATAAATACCAACCTTTCTGCAACTATTATAGCATGTTTTATTGATAAAGCTTAAACAGAAAAGCTCCTCGCATAAAAGCGCGAGAAAGCCTTAGAGGGTTAAAATATAAAATCCACTTGCTAGATGACCTAGTATCCCTATAGTTGCAAATAAGAAGTTAGTCTAGCAGAATAAATCTCTCATTTCTCCCCTACTAGTCCGTAATTCGTTGATACATTTCTGGTCTTCTATCTCGAAACAAGCCCCAGTTTAGGCGTTCGCTTGCTCCCTTGTCTAGGTCATAAGTTGCTAACAGAACAGCTTCTCCTTGTCTTTCAGCTCGCTCTAGAATAGCTCCTGTTTCATCCGTCATAAAGGATGAACCGTAGAAGTTAAGACTGGAACTCTGCCCACCATTTTCCTCACTAGGAGTGACTTCCTCCAAACCGTAACGATTGGCTGCAATAACTGGAACAATATTTGCTGCTGCGTGTCCTTGCATGGTACGTTGCCAATGACCACAACTATCTGTATCCAAGATAGGTTCCGAACCAATGGCTGTTGGATAAAAGAGCAATTCAGCACCATTTAACGCAAGACAACGGGCTGTTTCAGGGAACCATTGATCCCAACAGATGCCAATCCCAATCTTAGCGTAGCGAGTATTCCAGACCTTGAAACCAGTGTTACCAGGCGTGAAATAGAATTTTTCTTGATAATAATGGTCATCTGGTATGTGGGTCTTCCGATAAACACCCAGCACTTCCCCATCTGCATCAATGACGGCGATTGAGTTATACAAGACATTGCCATCTTTTTCATAGAAACTGATCGGTAAAACAACTTCTAGTTCCTTAGCAATTACTTTAAAATGCTGAATGGCTGTATTTTCTGTCACCGACTGGGCATACTGGTAGTAGTCATACTGGCGTTCCTGACAGAAATAGGGACGTTCAAACAGCTCTGGCAAGAGAATGATTTGTGCACCTTGTTCTGCAGCCTGACGTACTAAACGCTCTGCTGTTTGAATATTTGTTGCCACATCCTTAGCACATTGCATCTGAATGGCTGCAACTCTTACATTTCTCATCTTTTTCTCCTATTCTGGGATTTGTTGGGTGATACAGTGGATATTGCCACCACCTAAAAGAATATCTCTGGCTGGAATTCCAACAACTTTACGGTCTGGGAAACACTTACTGAGGATATCTAAGGCCACTTGGTCGTTTACATCCTCAAACTGTGGAACCAAGACAGCCTTGTTGGCGATATAAAAGTTTACGTAGGAAGCTGCTAGTCGTTCACCTGCGTATCGCTCTTCTTCTCCTTCTTCATAGATGTAGCCTGGCAAATCCTCTTCTGTCACAACCTGATGAATAGCTGGAATAGGAAGCTTATGAATGGTGAAGGGACGACCTTTTGCATCCGTTTCCTTCTCTAAAAGCGCTAAATCAGCTGCTGACATGGCATACTGAGGATCACTTTCGTCGTCTGTCCAAGCCAAGACAAGTTCTGCAGGACCAACAAAGGCTGCAACGTTATCAACGTGTTCATTGGTTTCGTCCTGATAAATACCATAAGGAAGCCAGATAACTTTTTCAGCGCCAAGGCTCTCTAATAAGGTGTTTTCGATTTCCTCTTTACTAAGATGAGGATTTCGACCAGCACTGAGAAGGCAACTTTCAGTTACGAGAATGGTTCCTTGGCCATCGCTATGGATCGCTCCGCCTTCTAGTACAAAGGATTTGGCATCATAAACAGGCATTTCCAAAGCCTCAGCAAAATGACTGGCTACTTGATCATCATCTTCATAGTCTTGGTAGAGACCATCGACAGCACCACCCCAAGCATTGAAAGACCAATCCACGGCTAATTTCTGGCCTTTATCATTGACAAGAATGGTTGGTCCAGTATCACGTGCCCAGGCATCATTGGTGGGAATGTCTAAATAAACGACCTTATCTCCAAGGTAGTCTTGGGCTTCAGCTAAGTAGTCTTGCTCTACCAAAAGATAAACTCTTTCCCCTTCTGCAATGGTCTTAATAATCTGGCTAAAAGCTGTTTTAGCAGCTTTTCCTTGAAAGGGCCATGAACCTGGTCGAGTCGGCCATATCATGAGGGTACCATGATGGTGTTCATACTCTGCTGGCATACTATAGCCTAATTTTTTTGGACTGTCCATCATGATAATCTCCCTTTAAAGTCTTGATAACCAAAAGATTTGACTAAGCTGCAGTCACCCTGCTCGTCCATGAGATAGAGACTTGGCAATCCAATACCATTAAAGGTATTATTTTTGACAAATGAGTAAATAGCCATATCTTCAAAATAAAGTCTGTCTCCAATTTGAACTGGATTTTCAAAGCTATAATCACCAATCACATCGCCTGTCAGACAAGTATTGGAAGAAAGTCTGTAGGTATGGTCTTTTACCTGTGCCTCAAAGCCGTTGCTCAAAGGTGGACGATAGGGCATCTCAAGTACGTCAGGCATATGGCAGGTCGCGGAGGCATCTAAAACCAAGATTTCCAAACCATTTTCTACAATATCCAATACTTCAGTTGCTAGATAACCCGCGTTGAGCGCAATGGCTTCACCTGGCTCGATATAAACTTCAAGATGGTAAGTTTCTCGGATTCGCTTAATTTCAGAAATCAGCAAATCTATATCGTAGTCTTCTCTTGTGATGTGATGACCACCACCCATATTGAGCCATTTGACTTGATGCAAGTACGAACCAAACTGCGCTTCTACTGCTTTCAAAGTTGTCTCTAAATCATCTGCTCCCTGCTCGCAAAGGGTATGAAAATGAAGACCGTCTACCAATTCCAGCAAATCACTCGGAATTTTATCTAGTGTTACACCAAAACGAGAACCTGGTGCACAAGGATCATAGAGCGCGTGGTCACCCTGTGTTGAACATTGAGGATTGAGACGTAAACCTACACTGATACCAGCCTCACGACAACGAGCTCCATATTTACGCAACTGTCTCTCGGAGTTAAAGACGATATGGTCTGTTAGCTCAAGCAATTCCTCCATGTCCTCATCCTTGAAAGCTGGTGCAAAAACATGGACTTCACCAGGGAACTCTTCTCTAGCTAGCTTGGCCTCATAGAGACCACTTGCAGTCGTACCTGATAGATACTGACTAATCAAGGGATAGGTTTTGTAGAGGGAATAAGCCTTCTGGGCAAGCAAAACCTTGCAACCTGCTTTTTCCTGAACTTCATGAAGAATTTTACAGTTAGATTCTAAACGGGCCAAGTCAATAACGTAGGCTGGTGTTGGTACTTGTTCTAACTTCATCAGTCCACCATTTGTGGATTTTCAACCACAACCCATGGCAAACCATACTCATTCAAAGCTTCCATGAATGGATCTGGATCCAATTCTTCAAGGTTGTAAACTCCAGGTTGTTTCCAAGTACCGTTCATAACCAATTTTGTCCCAATCATGGCTGGAACGCCTGTCGTGTAAGAAATAGCTTGTGAACCAACTTCTGCGTAACATTCCTGATGGTCACAAACATTGTAGATGTAGATGGTCTTTTCAACGCCATCTTTTACACCTGTAAAGATACAACCGATATTGGTTTTACCAACCGTGCGTGGCCCAAGACTAGCAGGATCTGGAAGCAAGGCTTTTAAGAATTGAATCGGAACGATGTCTTGTCCATTGAAGTTAATGGTATCTGTGCGAAGGAGCCCAACGTTTTCTAAGCATTTCATGTGCGTCAAGTAAGATTGACCAAAAGTCATAAAGAAGCGAATGCGTTTAACACCTGGAATGTTCTTAGCCAATGATTCGATTTCTTCGTGGTGAAGGAGATACATGTCTTTTTGTCCAACTTGAGGGAAATCATACTCACGCTTGATAGACATAGCTTCGACTTCGACCCATTTTCCATCTTCCCAGTAAGAACCTGGCGCAGAAACCTCACGCAGGTTGATTTCTGGGTTGAAGTTTGTCGCAAATGGATAACCGTGGTCACCACCATTACAGTCTAAAATGTCGATATAGTGGATTTCATCAAAATAGTGTTTGAGGGCATAGGCTGAAAAGACACTAGTCACACCTGGGTCAAAACCAGAACCAAGAAGAGCGGTCAAGTCAGCTTCTTTGAATTTCTCCTGATAAGCCCATTGCCATGAGTAGTCAAAGTAGGCTGTAAAACCAAGTTCCTTACAACGTTTCTCATAGATAGCACGCCACTCAGGATCTTCAGTATCCTCTGCCTCGTAGTTGGCTGTATCGATATAGTGAACACCTGTTGCCAAACAAGCGTCCATAATGGTTAAATCTTGATATGGTAAAGCTACGTTCAAAACAGCTTCTGGCTTGTAGCTTTCAATCAGCGCAATCACTTCTTCTACCTTGTCAGCATCAAGTGCAGCAGTTTCAATTTTTGTCGTAGTTTTACCTTCTAGCTTCGCTTTCAAGTCATCGCATTTTGACTTAGTACGGCTAGCAATCATAATCTCTGTAAAGGTTTCACTATCTTGACATATCTTTGAAATAGCAACTTGGGCAACGCCCCCACATCCAATAACTAATAAACGACTCATTTTTTTCCTTCCTCTTCTTCTAAAATGTCCTCAACATACTTGGGCAACATAAAGGCTCCCACGTGTAAGTTTGCAGTGTAGTATTCTGTGAAAAGCTGGCGTTTTTTCCAGCCTTCCTTGTCAAAATCTTTGACCGGGTGGTATTTTTTCGATGCAAATCCAAACAACCAATAGCCAGCTGGGCTAGTTGGAATATGGGCCTGATAAACCCGACTGATTGGAAAGGCTTGATTGACCTTGCGGTGCATGCTACGGCAAGCTGACTCATCCTCGTCAAAGAAAGGACTCCCATGCTGATAAATCATGATACCGTCTTCTTTCAAGGCTCTGTAACTGTTTCCGTAAAATTCCTTGGTAAAGAGCCCTTCCGTATGTCCAAATGGATCCGTCGCATCGTTGATGATAATATCGTAGTCATCTTCACAGTTTCGCAAAAAGCGTAGCCCATTTTGGTAGTAAATGGTGACACGAGGATCATCTAGCCCTGCAGCAAAATCTGGGAAATACTCACGACAGACTTCAACCAACATCTCATCCGGTTCCACGATATCGATTTGCTCCAGTTCAGGATAAAGTGTTAATACTTGAGCAACACCACCGTCACCACCCCCAATAACCAAGACTTTCTTTGGATTTGGGTGTACAGCCATGGGAACATGGACGGTCATTTCATTGTAGACAAAATCATCCGCATCTGAAAACAAAACATGCCCATTTAAAATCAGTATTTTCCCAAAAGCTGGTGTATCCAAGACTTCGATATCCTGCCATTCACTTTTTCCAGCGTAGAGTTGCTTGGCTGTTCTCAGGGACAATTTCACATCTGGAGTATGAACTTCAGAAAACCATAAATCCATCTAGTTCTCCTTTCTCTTAATGACGTTGATGTGATTGACCTCAGGATCTTCCGTCCCTTGGAGGGAGCAACCACGTTCCTTGGCAAATTGGATATAGTTTACAATTTCTCGTGTAATGCGTTCACCAGGAGCCAAGATAGGGATTCCTGGTGGATAGCACATGACAAATTCCCCACAGACCTGTCCAACAGATTCATCCAAGATCAAACTTTTTCTCTCTGAATAGAAGGCTTCTTGTGGAGACAGCACTAACTCGGGCTGAATATATTCTCCAGCTATCAAGTCCTTCCCATCTCGTGAATAGAGTCTCTTGATATCAGCCAAAGCACCGACTAAGCGCTCGATGTCTTGGATGCGGTCACCAATGGAAATGTAGGCTAATATATTGCCGATATCACCAAACTCGATCTGAATGTCATATTCATCCCGTAAGAGGTCATAAACCTCGATACCTGTTAAGCCAATACCCTGAGTGTAAACTGACAGCTTGGTTACATCAAAATCACAGACCGACACACCATCAATTAACTCTTTTGAGTAGGCATAGTAACCACCAATGGCATTGATTTCACGACGAGCGTACTCGGATAGCTCAATGACCTTCTCAAAAGACTCTTTACCACGAAGGACCAAGTTGCGACGTGAAATATCCAAACTAGCCATCAACAAGTAAGAGGCGGATGTTGACTGGGTCAGGTTGATGATCTGACGAACGTATTCAGGATTCATCTGCTTCCCGATTAAAAGAAGCGAACTTTGTGTCAAACTCCCACCAGACTTATGCATGGAGACTGCTGCCATATCAGCCCCTGCGTCCATAGCAGAAATTGGAAGTTTATCAGTAAAATGCAAATGCGCTCCGTGGGCCTCATCTACTAAAACCATCATACCAGCTTCATGAGCCATTTTTGTCAATCCCCTTAGGTCTGAACAGATTCCGTAGTAAGTAGGATTGTTAATCAAAATGGCCTTGGCATCTGGATGGTCCTTTATGGCCTTGGCTACTCGATCATTTTCAAGACCTAAAGCGATACCAATTTTAGGATCTACACTCATCTCGATATAGATGGGAATGGCACCACACAGAACTAGCGCATTGATAGCAGATTTATGGACATTACGTGGCAGAATAATCTTATCTCCAGCCTTGCAGGTTGACAGAATCATAGTCTGCACCGATGAAGTTGTTCCCCCAATCATGAGAAAGGCATGGCTAGCTCCAAAAGCATCTGCAGCCAGCTCCTCTGCATCTCGAATAATCGAAATGGGGTGACCAAGATTATCCAAGGGTTTCATCGAATTGACATCAATGCCTACACATTTTTCTCCTAAGAGTTCGACAAGTTCTGGATTTCCTCGTCCACGCTTGTGACCTGGAACATCAAAGGGAACAATCCTTTTCTTGCGTAACTTCACCAAGGCCTCATAAATTGGGGCTTGGTTTTGATCTAACTCTTTCAAGACATACTCCTTTCCATATTTTTAGAACCTTTTGAAAACTAAGGAACTAAAGGTTGACTCATGAAAAAAGAGCAGGTTTTCACCTGCTCTGCAATCTTCTGACGTTTTTATGTTTGTTTCTGTTGAGTATGTCTGTTCCCGATGTTTCCTAACTCTCTAGTAGCAAATATTACGTACTTTATTGATCGTTTCACAAGATGACGTGTGCTTTCACCACACTAAAAATTTATGAATTAGGACAAGTATCCTAACATCAACTTATAAAAGTAGGCTTTTAACCCTATCAATAATGTGGTTTTTCAACCACGCTTCGGCATTCAACCCTGCCTGTCCGTAGGCATTTTTTACTCGGGTTTATATTTGCTAGAAAACATCATCTCATTTTCTAAGCTTTATTACTATATCATGTTTTCAAGAACTTGTAAAGCGTTTTACGGAAAAAATATAAAAAGGTTCGCAAAATAGTTAGATTTTACTCGATTTAACAATGATTATTTTCTTGTAAACGATTATAAAGTGAACGAAATGATGATAGTATTTAATTTAAAATTCTTTCATGCCATTCTATACTCTTACCCTTCTGTGTTTGATCGATTAGATAAGATGACGACATTTTTACATCATTAGAATAGTGCAACTTTTTTCAGACAGTTTTAAAAGATTGATTTCCCTATATTTTTCCTTTATACTGGATCAAAAGGAGAATAGTATGTCAGAAACAAATCACGAAATCGATTCAAATTTTGCAGGTCGTTTAAATATCCTGCGTGCTGGTGTTCTTGGTGCCAATGATGGAATTATTTCCATTGCTGGTGTGGTTATCGGGGTTGCTAGTGCTACGAGCAATATCTGGATTATCTTTTTATCAGGATTTGCAGCTATCTTAGCTGGTGCCTTTTCAATGGCTGGTGGAGAATATGTATCCGTTTCAACTCAAAAAGATACCGAGGAAGCGGCAGTTGCGCGTGAGCAAGTCTTGCTAGACCAAGATATGGAACTAGCCAAAAAGTCCCTCTATGCTGCCTATATTCAAAATGGCGAGTGTGAAACATCAGCCCAACTTCTCACCAACAAAGCCTTTTTAAATAATCCGCTCAAGGCTTTGGTAGAGGAAAAATACGGGATAGAGTATGAAGAGTTTACCAATCCTTGGTATGCTGCTATCTCTAGCTTTATTTCTTTTTTCCTTGGTAGCTTACCACCCATGCTTTAAATTACCATTTTCCCAAGTGATTACCGCATCCCTGCTACTGTCCTTATCGTCGGTGTGGCCCTTCTTCTCACTGGTTACACTAGTGCCAAACTTGGAAAAGCCCCAACCAAAACAGCCATGATTCGGAACCTCACTATTGGTCTCTTGACCATGGGAGTTACCTTTTTACTCGGACAACTTTTCAGCATTTAGAACATAAGAAATACCTCGATTTTGAAGTCGAGGTATCTTTTTTACATTTGCACAATCTTGCGATAACTTCTTGAAGTAACCATGAAAATCAATACATAGGCGATGAGGAAGATAGCGCAGATAGACAAGGTCACGATCAACATCATAGTCGTATCTATTACACCAATCACTTTTAAAATCAGACTAAGCATATGGTAGGCAAAGGCTAGATGTATGAAGGCAAAGAGCAAAGGAAGGAAGAAAACAGTTAAAACCTGTTTGTTGATGGTTTGCTTGATTTGCTTTTGATCTAAACCAACTTTCTGCAAGATAATAAAGCGTTCACGGTCTTCATAGCCTTCAGAAATTTGTTTGTAGTAGATGACCAGAACGGTTCCGACCATAAAGATAATGGATAGGAAAATACCGATAAAGAAGACACCACCAAAGAGAGCACTCATCTGAGAACTAGCATCTGCTAGATTGCTACCATACACATAGCTACCTTCCGTGTTTAATTGTGCATTAAATTGATCGAGGTATTTATCATACTCGTCAGCGACCTTGAGTTGTTCTTCTTCGCTGGCATTTACATTCATACCACCGTACAGCTGATTATAGATAGCCGAATCTGGAAATTGGTCTAAAAATGCTTGTAAATCAGGTACAACAAGGTAATTGTAATCAGTAGTAAAAATATTAAACTGATTTGGGACATGGTTCACAATAAAATCTGTATTAAATTCTTCTTTGACAGAAAATTGATGGTTATTTAGAGTTAGAACTTTCTGTCCTTTCAGTCCATCATTTTTAGCAAAAAGACCGACCTCATTCCCTGATAGAGACAGTTTTTGACCAGTCATATTTTCATAGTCTTTTTGGTCAAATACCATGAAAACTGTTTTGGGTTGGACACGGTTTTGTCCTTTTTCAAAAATAGTTAACTTGGTTCCTTCTTGATTTGCAATACCAAAGTTACTGTAACGAAGAACTTCTTTCTCTTTGACACTATAACCTTTGTCACTTGCAAACTGGCTCAAGAGTTTGTCCAAATCTTCTTTTTCAACATTTTGTCCAGTAATTCCAAAGTCATGCGGATTCATCACTTTTTTAAAGGATTCTGAGGCATTGAAAATACTTGTCGCTGCTGACATGGTAACCAAAACCATTGTAGACAAAATTGCGATAGTTGCTAGGCCAACCGCATTTTTCTTCATACGGAAAATCAAGTTGGAAACAGAGATAAGGTTATTTGGTTGGTAATAGTATTTCTTATTTTTCTTTAAGATTTGAAGGAAAACGGTAATCCCTGCATTGAACAAGAGATAGGTCCCAAAGATAACCAGTAAAACAGCTAGGAAGAAAGTTGTTAGGGCTGTGAGAGGATCTTTTACCGTAAGGGCAAGATAATAGCCAATTCCTAAGCTAATCGAACCAAGAATAGTTTGAAGAGGTAAGAAGCGACCTTTTTTCTCACCACTAGCTTTCTCACGAGAGAGTTGGAGAGCATTCATACGGGCGATTCGAAGGGCATTCAGGAACATGAGGCCTAGGAAAATCAAACCGAAGACAACAAGTACTGCAATGACAACATTCATTTGGAAGGTAGCGACCAGCTCAACCTTTAATTTCATCAGTTTGAGCAAGAAAGCGAAAATTAACTTGTCAAACAATGCTCCAATACCGATACCCGCTCCAACAGTTAGAATCCCAAATACCACTAACTCCTTAAAGGTCATACTGATTAGATGACGCTTCTCCAAGCCCAACATGCCATAAATCCCCAGTTCCTTGGAACGGTTTTTCATAACAAAACTATTGGCATAAAGGACGATAATGGCTGACGCAAGGGTGACGACAAACATACCAAATCCAAGAGTAGCTTGAATCGTTTCACCCCCACGGATTTCCGCAATCTTAGGATTAAAGGTTAGGGAGTAAAAGAGGTAGGTGACGGTGACTGCCAAGAGAACAGCCAGTGCAAAGGGATAGTAGAGTTTGCGGTTTTTAATCAAGTTGGATACCGCTAACTTATTGGTTAATCGAAACATACTAATTCACCTCGCTTGCCATGACAGTCAAGGTATCAGAGATCTCTTGGAACATCTGACGTTCTGTCTTCTCTCCACGGTAGATTTGGTTGTAAAGAATGCCGTCTTTGATAAAGAGTACACGTTTGGCCCTGCTAGCTGCTGCTGTTGAGTGGGTTACCATGAGGATGGTTTGGCCGCGCTCATTGATTTCATCAAAAACATCAAGTAAGGCTGTAGATGACTTGGAATCAAGGGCTCCTGTTGGCTCATCCGCAAGGAGAATTTCAGGTTCTGTGATGATGGCGCGGGCTACTGCTACACGCTGTTTCTGACCACCAGAAATCTCGTAAGGGTACTTCTCTTGCAATTGGTTGATACCTAGATTCTCAGCTGTCACCACCAATTTCTTCATCATCTCCGTAATAGGTCTTCTTGATAAAACTAAGGGAAGCAAAATATTGTCCTTAACAGACAGAGTATCTAGCAAGTTAAAGTCTTGGAAGACAAAGCCTAATTTTTCACGACGGAAGCTAGAGGCCTGTGAATTTTTAATGGTTGCTGTGTCTGTTCCATTCAGGTAAACCTGCCCACGAGTTGGTTTGTCCAGCATAGCTAGGATATTGAGAAGAGTTGATTTACCAGAACCAGACTCACCCATGATGGCAACGTAGTCACCCTTTTCTACGGTAAAGTGAATATCCTTGAGGGCTTCTACTTGGTTGCCCTGAAAACGAGTTTTATAAATTTTTTGAACGTGTTTTACATCTAAAAGTGTCATGTGAATCTCCTTTCTTAATATCCCATCAAATGAAATGTTGCTTGCATCATAGCGCATCCCAGTTGAACACGCTCGATATCTTTATGGCTTGGTTTTCTTGTTTTCTTCTGTAAGATTTGTTTCATGATGTTACTCCTTTATTCTTTATGAGTCTAGTTTACATCAAAAAAAGACCGCTTGCCATAACCTAACCTTACAAAAAAGACTTTAATCTTACATTTTTGTAAGATTGGGAGAAATGTAGCCATTTCATTAAAAATATTTTACTATAAAAAGAAAATAAGAAGAAAACCCTTGCAGATACAAGGGTTCAAAAATTTTAAAATAGATTAGTCGAATTCATAGACTAACAGTAAAATAACTGTTTCTACCTCACCAAAACCAGCCTTCATTATCGTCAATGGCTTGGGCTTCTTTGCGTTTGCGTGGGCCTGTTCCGTACATTTCTGCTTCGATTTCTTCCTTGGTTGGCATGATAGAAGCTAGGATGATATAGATAATCACGCCAAGTCCAAAGTTTGCGACTGTAAAAATAGCAAATAGAAAACGAACAAGGGTAACATCAAAGTTCCACTTGTCTGACAGACCCGCCAGAACTCCTGAAATCATGCGATTTCGTCTCATTTTATAAAATTTACTGTTCATGATATTTCCTCTTTCTGCTAGGTTAGACATAGTATATCACGGGTAGGCTCGGCTTTCATCAGTCCTCAGGCTGATTTACAAGTAATAACTTTCCTCGACAAACTCCACAGCGATAGCGTTTTGTATCAATCCTTCGTTTGCGATGATAAGTTTGCTGACAGGATTGGCAACGATAGAGCTTGATTGTCTTGGTGTTGCTATTGGGCAAGGTTGGCACAAAGCGTAAACCATCCACTGCTTTCAACAGTTCCTTAAAATCCCGATCCTTGTGTTGATAGCCCTTCCCTTGAAAATAGAGGTGATAGTGACAGAGTTCATGGCGGACAATTTTCCTAAAAACATCCAACCCCAGTTCCTGATAAACCTTGGGGTTGAAATCTAAATGCCCATCTTTTGGGAAAAATCGCCCACCTGTCGAACGTAGACGCCTATTCCACTGAGCTTGATGGATAAAAGGTCTGCCGAAGTCTTCTAGTGAAACCTGCTTAACGTAATCAGTCAGTTTCATTTGGAGCGAGGAGCGACAGATTGACTTTTTCACGTTCAGTATCAATTTTCTTAACCCAAACGGTCACCAAATCTCCAACTGACACCACTTGACTAGGGTGTTTGATAAACTTGCGACTCATGTGGGAAATATGAATCAATCCATCCTCGTGAATCCCGATATCAACGAAGGCACCGAAGTCAACGACGTTGCGCACCACACCTTCCAGCTTCTGTCCGACTACTAAATCCTTAATATCCAGGACATCTTGGCGAAGCACAGGTGCATCAAAGGAATCACGGAAATCTCGACCTGGTTTGAGAAGGTCGGCAATGATATCTTTAAGAGTTTCGGGACCAAGGTCTAGCTCTTGCGCCATTTCCTTGACTGAAAGCGACTTGAGTTTGTTTTGGGCTTCTTCATTCAGATCCTTGATATCCAAGCGTTTGAAGAGCTCCTTAACAGCAGCGTAATTTTCTGGGTGAACTCCTGTATTATCAAGGATATTGCTACTTTCAGGGATACGGAGGAAACCAGCTGCCTGCTCAAAGGCCTTAGCCCCCAGGCGAGGAACTTTCTTGATTTGGGCGCGTGAAGTGATTTTTCCTTCTTCTTCACGATACTTGACGATATTTTCAGAAATGGTTTTATTGAGTCCAGCGACATGGGAAAGAAGAGCTGGGCTAGCTGTATTAACATTGACACCGACTTGGTTAACCACTGTATCGACGACAAAGTCCAGACTTTCAGACAGTTTTTTCTGACTGACATCGTGCTGGTACTGTCCGACGCCGATTGACTTAGGATCGATTTTGACCAATTCCGCAAGGGGATCTTGCAAACGACGGGCGATAGAAATAGCTGAGCGTTTTTCAACGGTCAAGTCTGGAAACTCCTGACGAGCAAGTTCGCTGGCAGAATAGACCGAAGCACCACTTTCATTTACGATAACATAGCTGACTTCTGGAAACTCTTTGAGAACTTCCGCCACAAAAGCTTCACTTTCCCGACTGGCAGTTCCATTTCCGATAGCAATAATTTCCACCCTGTACTGACCAATCAAGTCCGCCAAATCTTTCTTGGCTTCTTCGATTTGACGAGCTGAGGCTGGTTTGACTGGATAGATGACTTGAGTCGTCAGCATTTTTCCTGTAGCATCCACGACAGCTAGTTTGGCACCTGTACGAAAGGCAGGGTCAAATCCAAGAACCACGCGCCCTTTCAGCGGAGCAACCAAGAGGAGATTGCGCAGATTGTCAGAAAAAAGTTGGATGGCTCCTTCTTCCGCTTTCTCAGTCAATTCTGTCCGAATACGTCGCTCGATAGCAGGCAAAACTTTTTTCTTAACAGATTGCTGAACGACTTCATCAATATAGGCATTTTTCACCTTGAAACGAGCAGCAAAGAAAGCTAGAATACGGTCCGTCGCATGTTCAAAACCGACTTTCAAGACACCAAGTTTCTCCCCACGATTGAGGGCTAAAGTACGATAGCCTTGCATATTTCCAACTGTCTCAGAAAAATCATAGTAAATCTGAAAAACCTGCTTTTCATCAAGACTTTCATCCTTGACTTGAGAAGTGAGTTTAGAGTGTCTCAGAACCTCCTGATAAGTCATGGAACGCAAGGTCACATCTTCCGATAAGGCTTCGACCAAGATATCAACTGCACCAGCCAAAGCTTCCTTCCCATTCGCAAATCCTTCACAGACAAACTTCTCAGCTTCTTTCTCTAAGTCAGTTACATTCTGCAAGATTAAGCGAGCAAGTGGGAAAAGCCCTGCTTCACGGGCAATGGTTGCCTTGGTCCGACGCTTTTCCTTGTAAGGAAGATAGAGTTCTTCAACGTCTGCTAATTTTTCGGCAACTAAGATAGCTTCTTCCAACTCCTTGGTCAACTTGCCTTGTTCTTGAATCTTAGCTAAAACAGCTTCCTTACGGTCGTTGAGATTTGTCAGACTTTTATCCAAGTCGATAATGGCCTTAATTGCCACCTCATCCAAACTACCAGTCATGTCCTTGCGATAACGCGCTATGAAGGGAATTGTCGCCCCTTCAGCTGTCAAACTTAGAACGGTATCAATTTGCTTTAACGTCACTCCCAAATCCTGAGAGATTTTTTCATATTTTTTATCCATAAACCTATTATACCACAAGCTAAACGTTTCAAATTAGCTCACACAATATTTAAAAACAATACTTGGGGAATGAATTTATATTCTATAGCACAATAACTTGTACTTAGAGAGCATTGCCTCCTTTTTTTAACCACCCCATGACATCAAAATTATTTAATGGATCTGGAATAATAGCCAGTTCTAGGAGATGTTCCTGACCTGGAGTAACACATTGACTTTTTAAATTTTTATAATGTAAAAAGTGAATATCTATATCTCCTAAGTACCTCAAAGGATAAACTTCATGAGTCCAGCTCGATGAAATAAGTTCCTCTTCGAAAACAAGTTCTTGTTTCATATAGTAACGAAAATCCTTTGTAAGTTTATAATAATCATCAGGAAGAATAAATAAATAAACCAACAAAAGGTGTTCTATATTGGCTTTACAATAATAACTTCTATATCTTTAAATATTTATCTATCAACTATTTATAGAGACTCTAATAAACTATTTTTATTTCCTTGATGTAATAAAATAACACTGATTAAGCAAGTCAATTCTACTACCTCCTATAATTTTCTGATAATGATTTTCTTCTTATTTTAATTATAAAGCAAAGGATTTGGTGTTTACAAATGCTTTCTGTTGCTTGTTGATAGTTCATTTTAATAATCATCTTTGTCCGCATGGTTGAGAAGGTTTCAATTTAAAATTCTACTAGATTACAAAAGAATCTATGAGTAATTTCACTGTTTTTATTTTTTACAAAACGCTTTATAAAGCTATTTGTTGAAGTTAACGAATTAATTTTCAGAGAAAATAAAAAACCGCAAGCCTGAGCCTGTGGTGAGTGTAATCTATTTTAAAATTTTAAATAAAAAAGGAGCATTTAAGCCCCTCCTTTGAAATAACGGACATTTGGCTGGTCGGTGTACCCAGCATCTCAGATACCTTCTTCAAGGTGCGGCAGGAACCTTTCTGCCCTCAAATGTCTTTCGTTAATGTTATTCTAGCACTATCTATTTTTTTGTCAAGCTTTCTCAATCTACCCAGACTTAATACGACTTTGTAACTTGAAATCTTGTAAGCGATACATGGTCAGAACATAAAAGAAATCTCCACTTTTATGTAACTTGATGGAAACAAGAACATTATCATCAAATCTTTTTACATATTCGAAACTGGCGTCTTTCTCTCGTGGATTGACCCCGACGAAATCTGGGTTCCTTAGTATGAGTTCCAGGTCTTCAATATGATGAATCACATCATTGTGATGGCGTTTTATCATATGGCTTCTCAAACCGTCTTTGTTGACCTTTATGTCGCTCGCTTCAAGAACAATATCAAAAATTTCTTTTACTTCATCGGTAACCTGACCGATTGTTTCATGATCCATCATTTCCTCCGTTATTCCACAACTATTATATCACAATCATAGTGTATATCAGGATATATCAAGCTCTATTATTCGTTAGATACTCAATTTTAACTTTTCCCTTTTCCTTAAAATAATAGTATAATAGAGATAGAATTTAGAATCGAGGTGCACCTATGGCTGTAAAATTTACAAAAACTGATGACTTGGATAAGATGTTTGAGGAGTTTGCTAAACTCCCTGATTTGAAACAAGTCACTTTCCCTGATGACAAAGAGAAAAAAGCCAAAGCAGAAAAGAAAAACTAGATGACTGCTTTCCAACAACTCCCTTCTAGTGTGCTTCAGACTGGGGCTATTTTTCTCTCTATAATCATTGAAGCCCTACCCTTCGTTCTGATAGGAAGTATTGTTTCAGGGCTGATTGAGGTTTATATCACACCTGAAAAGGTTTATCATTTTCTCCCTCGAAATCGTTGGGGGAGAATCTTTTTTGGGACCTTTGTCGGGATGCTTTTCCCTTCTTGTGAATGTGGAATCGTCCCCATTATCAATCGTTTTCTGGAAAAAAAGGTTCCCAGTTACACAGCCGTTCCCTTTCTTGTGACAGCACCTGTTATCAATCCCATTGTTCTCTTTGCGACCTATTCTGCCTTTGGCAACTCCTTCCATATCGCCCTATTGCGAGCTCTGGGTTCCATCGTTGTGGCTGTGATACTTGGGATTTTTCTAGGATTTTTCTGGCAAGAACCGATTCAAAAAGAAGATCGGTTGGCTTGTCATGAGCATGATTTTTCTCACTTGAGCTCTGCAAAAAAAGTTTTTCAGGTCTTTGTGCAGGCCATTGATGAATTTTTTGATACGGGGCGTTATTTGGTATTTGGCTGTCTCTTTGCCTCTGTTATACAGGTCTATGTTCCGACACGGATTCTGACCTCTATCAGTGCAACCCCTTTTTTTGCCATCCTACTCTTGATGATTTTGGCCTTTCTTCTTTCTCTCTGTAGTGAGGCAGATGCCTTTATCGGTGCTTCTCTTCTCTCAAGTTTCGGCTTAGCACCAGTTCTGGCCTTTCTCGTCATTGGTCCAATGCTGGATATCAAAAATATTCTCATGATGAAAAATTACTTGAAAGTACGATTTATCAGTCACTTCATTACGATTGTGACTCTTGTCGTCTTAGTGTATTCTCTCTTGATTGGAGTCATCCTATGATTCGATTTTTAGTTTTAGCTGGCTATTTTGAACTGACCATTTATCTCCATTTGTCGGGCAAATTAAACCAGTACATCAACATGCACTATTCCTATCTGGCCTATATTTCCATGGTACTTTCCTTTATTTTGGCAATTGTTCAATTGTATATCTGGATGAAGCAAGTCAAAACCCACAGTCATCTGAACAGCCGATTGGCAAAGGTGACGAGTATTACTCTTCTGGCTATTCCACTTGTCGTCGGTTTAACTTTTCCAACTGTTAGCTTGGATTCTCAGACCGTTTCTGCCAAAGGCTATCATTTCCCCTTATCTGAAGGAACGGATCAAGCTATTCAGACAAGCGAAGGGACGACAAGTCAATATTTGAAACCAGATACCAGTTCTTATTTTTCAAAAACAGCCTATGAAAAGGAAATGCGAACGGCAGCGGATAAATACTTGTCCCAAGATAGCATTCAGATCACTAATGAAAACTATATGGAAGTCATGGAAGCCATCTACGACTATCCAGATGAATTTGAGGGCAAGACGGTCCAGTTCACAGGTTTTGTCTATAATGACCCCAGTCATGCTAATAGTCAATTTCTGTTCCGCTTCGGAATTATTCACTGTATTGCAGATTCTGGTGTGTATGGTTTACTTACAAAAGGAAATACCCGTCAGTATGAAAATAACACCTGGATAACAGCCAAGGGAAAACTGGTCAATCACTACCATAAAGAACTCAAACAAAACCTCCCAACCTTGGAAATCGACAGCTTTACCAAAGTCAATAAACCAGAAAATCCCTATGTGTATCGCGTGTTTTAAAAGAATAAAAAGACAAAACGAACAAGTTCTCTTCTGAATGACAGAAAAAGAGCCTGTTCGTTTTTTGTTGAGTCTGAGTAGACTTTTATTCTATATTAATTATCACCATTCAATCACTATCTCACTGAGCATAAGAGAACCACTCATTAATTATACTAGCGATTTCTTTGGGTGCTTCAGTATAAACTTCATGGCTAACGTTTTCTAGAAAAATAGTATCAAAATAATCTGGCAATTCTTTTAAGGCTTCCTCTCTCCATGTATCTTCATTAGAATAGCAAGGACTGATAAACAAGGTATCTCCCACTTCTCTCTTAAAAGCTTGGATTTTTCTTCATAGGCGGAGAATCGCTTCTATATTTTCATAATTTATAGCCAACTCATATCTATTATACTCAGAATTCCAGTGATAGGACTGCCTTACGGCTTTTTCCATATTTTCTGACCAATGCTTTGCTTCAGATTTTTCTTTAGAAATAAGAAGAGCTAAGTCTGAAACGACTTGAGATTCGATATAGTTTTTAGCTTCCTCTAACTCTGTATCTAAAGGTAAAATCTTATCTAAATCTAGATAGCCACCATCCAAAAGAATCAGTTTTGTCACTTCATAAAATTCCGATGCAAGATAACGCGCCAAATCTCCTCCAAGAGAATGACCTATCAGACAGATAGAGTCTCCTTCTACAATCTCATTTTTAAACCATAATTTCAATTCTGTTTCATCTCGAAGATGCTTTTCATATGGACTTAGAAAATAAACCTGCGAATCTAGTTCTTGAAGAAAATCCTTGCTATGATAGATATTGCTTCCCAGACCGCCAATAAAATATTTTTTCATTCTCTACTTAATACTATGCTTATTCATCTTTTGTTCAAAGATAGTCGTGATAATCTGACGTAATTCTTCGCGTTCTTTTTCTGGAATTTCACCACTTGTTTGAGCTGCAGCGTAGAGTTCAGGGTGTTCAATTGAAATGCGTTTAATCGTACGTGTCGTAGCATGTTTTCTGACGAAAAATGGGATTCGCTTAATCAAGTCTTGTGGTACTAGCGCAAGAATCTTTTCAGCAGTTTCCTTGTCACTAATCTTAGACGTCGTAAGCCCCTTCTTAATCATTTCCTGTTCTTTTTCTGTAAAATCTTTTAATTCCATTCGGTCAGTCCTCCTATTTTCTTTAAGTTAAATTATATACCAATTGCAGCAAGACGACAAATAGTCTGCTTGTAAAATCTTCTCTATACTACAATTTTCCTGTCGCTCTTTAATGAAAAATCACAAATCCTTTTGGAGAGATCACAAGCTGATTCTCCAATTCTTGGCAATTGCTTGCTAGTGCTACTGCTTCTTTTTGTAAATGATAATCTTCCTTTGATTGGTTGAAAATCGCTTTGAGGATTCGCCCTTCATATTTCCACTGCAAAGCTACTACATCAGCTTTGATTTCTTGGAGACTATACTTGCCATGCTGAATGGTTGCTGACGCATGTTTGCGAATCTGGATCAATTTCTTCATGAAATTCAGCATATCATTGTCACTTGATACACGTTCCCAAGGCATACAACGTCGACAATCTGGGTCTGGTCCTCCGGTTAAAGCTAACTCGGTTCCGTAATAAATGCAGGGTGTTCCCTTTTGTAAAAAGAGAAAGGCTAGGGCTGATTTAACCAGTTGAGCATCTTCATTTGCCGTCCACAAGATTCGTTCTGTATCATGCGAATCCAAGAGATTAAACATAACCTCTGAAATCTGCTGTTTGTAATACATAGACTGACCATTGATTTCATCGATGAACTGATCAATCTTCTTAATTCCTCGTAAGAAATAGTCCTTGATACTATCAGATAAAGGATAATTCATGACCGCATGGAACTCATCTCCATTTAGCCAAGGCTGAGCCGTATGCCAGACTTCTCCTAAAATATAAAGATCAGGCTTTTTAGCTAAAACAGCCTTGCGAAAATCTTTCCAAAACTGATGGTCGATCTCATTAGCCACATCCAAACGCCAAGCATCAATATCAAACTCTCCAATCCAATAAGTCGCAACCTTTAAAAGATAGTCCTTGACCTCTGGATTGGCTGTATTTAGCTTAGGCATATAGTCCTCGAAACCAAAAGCATGATAGGGTAAGTCTCTTTTATTAACTAGTTTTTCAGTCGTCACTGGGAATTGTTGTATATGGAACCAATCTTTATAAACAGATTGCTCTCCATTTTTGACAACATCTTGCCATTGAGGCGATTGTGAACCAATATGGTTAAATACAGCATCCAGCATGATTTTCATACCACGCTGATGCGCTTGCTCGACCAGCTCTCGAAAGGTCTCCTTGTCTCCAAAATGACGGTCAATTTCAAAGTAATCTGTCGTATTGTATTTATGATTGCTCGTAGATTCAAAGATAGGACAAAGATAAAGTCCAGTAATGCCTAAGTCTTGCAAGTAATCCAGATGGTCAATAATCCCCCGTAAATCACCACCAAAGAAATCATCACTCTGAGGTGTGATAGATGAATCCCAGTCTAATGACCCTTCTGGGTTTAATCGAGCATTTCCATTGGCAAATCTCTCAGGAAATATCTGATACCATACCGTATTTGAAACCCAGTCAGGAACCTTGCAGGCATCAAACTCATGAAGATAGGGCAACTTAAATCCATTCCCAATAGCATGGAGATTTTCTAGAGAATTTTCGACACAACCTTTATCACCATACAAAATACTTTGACCTCCTGTATCCTTGAGTTCAAAGAGATACTGGATACGTGCATAATCAACTTTGACTTCAGCCTGCCAATAATCAAATAAGGCATCAGAGGTTATCTTGGCCATTTCTTTTGTATCCTGATAAAACTCCTCCATAAAGATAAAAGGGTCACCATAATGCAAATTGATGCTTTCAATATCCCCTTTCTTAGTCCGAATCCGAATATGAATCATCTTATTCTTATAAAGATAGGCATACTCCGACTCAGGCCTATGGTAAATAGCGCTTAATTCCATAAATTTGTCTCCTAAAGTATTAATTCAAATTTTACGCAAACGTTTTCATGATTATGATTCTAGTATACTACTTTCATATTTTATTTGCAAGGCTTGTTCGCAGTTTCAAGTGGTTTGGTTCTATAAATAAAAAAGCAGCCAGCCTTACAACCAACTACTTTTCAAATGGTGATTTACAACTGTCTCTCCAGCCACTCTATCTTTTTAAAATCCTTATTGTTATTGTGCTCATTTCGATAAGAATCTTGGGAAGAAGCCTTGTAAATACTTAAAAACTGTTCCAAACTTGGAACGTGAAAAGTGCTGTTTTCGAGATGAATCAACTCTATATCCGATTCCGAAACTCCTGCAAAATCAGGTAAAGAATCAATACTTCCGAATTCAACCCTCAGACCATCCTTTTGGAATTCATGCTCATGAATATCTATTAAGGCGTAACCTAAGTGATTCATCACTTTATTATCTTGTCCCAGTCATAGATTCTGAGATGGTCAGGAGCTTCCCAACCTCTAGGGTCACCAGGCACATGAATGTCAATGTCAGACGGCCCCCATTCTTCATTTGAACGGTATTCAAAACCCAAAGACCCCATGAGTGTCGGTGTGATTCCGACTTTGTTTAAATGAGAACAGATTGTTCGAAATTCATCAAATAGAGAATTCATTCATCCTCCAATCGTTGATATAGAACTTAATTTCGTTGCGAATGATAAACTAATTTTTATCTTTTACTCTTTCGGTTTTGAAAATACTTCTACTCGCTGAGCTAGGACTTTGATTTCTACAGGTAGGTTATCCGATTTATCGCCGTCAACATCTGACTCCAATTCACTATCTGAAGAGATCTTAATATTACGCGCTCTGATATACTCAATATTATCATTTGCAACAACATCCCCTTTTAATAAATCAGGAATAACGGATAATTTGGAGAATAGAGACGCATCTTTCAGAATCAAAATATTGGCATAGCCGTCTTTGTTTTCTTCAAAGATTTTCTTATCAGCGAAGTAATTTGTCAAGAGAACCAACACATGGCTAGCTTCACCAACATAATTTCCATTTTCTGTCTCCACCTTAATGTTAAAGACCTGATCCGTCATGACAGACTTCATGGTATTTACAGCATAGGCTAAAATACCGAATTTTGTCTTGTCTTCAATCTCCACATTGTGAATCGCCTCAGGCAGAGAACCGATACTAAAGATATAACCAAAATAATTGTCATTCGCTTTTCCGATATCAATCTTATTGGTTAAGTTGAAATCCAGTTCATCAATCGCGCTATCGATGTCTTGATTGATTTCCAACAGTTTTGTAATGAGGTTACCCGTCCCACCAGGGATAATCCCTAATTTAGGAATGTAGTCTCTCTCAGCAATGCCCGAAATAACTTCATTGACAGTCCCATCTCCACCAAACACAACCACTGCATCGTACTGCTCACGAGAAGCTTCCTCAGCAAAATATGTTGCATCCAGCGCCTTTTCGGTAATTTTGGTTTCCACGTGCTCAAAGTATTCTTTTGCTTTATTCTCCAGCTTTTCTTTGTAATCCAAAGCCTTCTCCCCACCAGAGGTAGGGTTGATAATTACCATTGCTTTTTTCATTAATGTTCTCCTTAATATTCGTTAGAAATGGTTACATTTCATCGTATGCAAGTAAATGTACTCCCATTATACAATGAAATTACAGAAAAGAGAAATCTGACGTACTGGAGATCAATACACTTTTATTCTATTTTCCCATCGCATAACTACATCCTTTAACGATTCATCCAAGTAAGAAAATGCCTTATCCTTTATCCAGTCAGGAATACGATAAGCTGCCTCGGCTATACTTCCAGTGATTGCAGCGAGAGTATCACTGTCGCCACCAAGTGAGATGGCATTTCTTATCGCATCTTCAAAGTCCCTACTTTCAAGAAAGGCAATAATGGCTTGAGGGACAGTTTCCTGACATGTTTCGTTAAAACAAAAGTTAGGGCGGATTTCATCTAAAGTTTGAGATAGATTGTAGCCGTATTCCTTCTCTATATAATCCTTAATCCGTCTTTTACACTCTGTAGGATTGTCGTTAATTGATTGCTCGTATTCTCTAAAATAACCACCAAAGTAAAAACGACACAGAAAGATAGCATCAGCTGTAGCCATAGCACCTTTGATACCTTCCGGATGATTATGAGTTACCTCTGCAGAAAGACTCGCAAGTTCTCTAGATGATGGCCACATTCCGGTTCTAGCATAAAAACTACAGTCCATGGACCAAGCGCATGGAGAAACACGCATAGCCGAACCATTCCCAAAGCTATTATAAGGCTCACGGTTATCGCTGTTTAGCCATGCATTAAAGCGAGCACCATAATCAGCATCAGGATACATTCTACCATATTTCTTCATAGCATCAATGAAGTCGTCTTTTTGTCCCCCATTCATAATCGCCTCTGCAACAGCACAGGTCATAACCGTGTCATCTGTAAAAAAGCAATCCTTCCGAAATAAAGGAAAGTCCTTCGTTTTGATATTGTTCCATTCGTAAACAGAACCGACAATATCTCCAATAATTGCTCCTAGCATAAGATACCTCCATGTGAACTATTGGTTTAGACTGATTTTTCTACTTCCCATACTCTTTTATTTTATCAGCATATTCAGTCAAAAGGTTTTTTGAATAAATTTTTTCATTACTTGAATTTCTAACTTCTTTCCAAAGAATAGATGCAACTTTTAACTTGTTTGAGTAGTTACGACTATTTTCGTCTGCACAGAAGTCCTTTAAAAATTGGTTCCATTGACAAACTGAATGATCATACTTGGCATAATCTGAATTTCCATAATAAACTTTTAGCATATCTTGGATTGTAAAACTCAAATCATTTTCTCTTTTTACTTTTCTCCAAGCTGTCGCCATATCAGCAGTAAATTTAAAGGGCGAAACATCTGTTAAAGTTGAGAAATATTCTCTAAAGTGTGCATTAAAGGAGAATCCACATTCAAGCAAGGGTGTGTCCAAGGTAACGACTTCTACTCGTTTCTTTTTATTTTTTATTGATGATTTTTTAATCAAATTCCCCTTAAAGTACTGCTCAATAATATCATTGAGTTCCTGTTTTGTACCTCTATATTCAAGCCCTAATGACTTGCATATCTGTGAAAGTTCACTACGATACCAATAGTATTTATTAAACTCATCAAAGGATGCAATTTTATCAAACTCAGGTCTGCTTTTTATCAAAAAAACACCACCTTAAAACAAATTTAGATTGTCATATCGAAATAATGGAGTTTTAGTTTCATTGTTTTGACGTTTAACTTCGTTTCACTAACAAACTCACACAATCAGCTTCGGACTTACCGTATCATCAGTGAAAAAACAATCTTCACTAAATAAAGGAAAGTCCTTCGTTTTGATATTGTTCCATTCGTAAACTGAACCTACAATATCTACAATAATTGCTCCTAGCATCCGTTTCCTCCTTATGGCATTTCAGATTCGTTACACATTTCTAATGAATCACTCTTTAAAAATGGCACCACCAAATCAATCCACTCATAAGGCAGGTAAGCTGATAAATAACCGTGGTTATAACCCTTTGCTTCATACCAAATTGTATTTGAATGTAGCTGATGAAATAATTTCGCTGATTTTTTCACACAGTTCAATTCTTTTTCACCATAGATATACAGAACTTGAGCTTTGCTAGCAGAAATCATATCTTTCAGCTTGTAATACCCCATATAGGTTTTGTAAATGGTCACCAATGTTTTAACAGGTGTCCTTGGCAGATCCTCCAAATAATAAGCTTTTATTTCCTCTGGATAAGCCAGTTTAGGATAGAGTTTGTTCATCATGCTTAACTGAAGTTTGCAAGAGAATTTATTGAACATCAGTTTACCGAATAGAGACACTAGAAAGCTGCTGATTTTAGCTAACCTTGGTTGAGGAATACAGAGACTTCCGTCTATAATGGCCTTCTCAGCAATTTCACTATCTAAAGACAAAAGCTCCATGGCAATTTGACCACCAAGTGAAACACCACCGATTGCAAACAATTTCCCACCACAGTTTGCTTTGATATAGTCTAGAATCTCCAAAGCCGAATCTTCAGTAGAAACATAATCAAGTTGATATTCTTCACCATGACCATTCAAAGTAGGTAAAATAACACGGTATTTTTCTGACAAGATACGTGCTTGACGAAGATAATTCCACCAAGAACTGCCACCACCATGTATTAGTAAAATAGGAGGCAAATTCTTCTTACCAAATTCATGGAATTTCATGTTTAAACTCCTTACTGTAGGACTTTCACTAGCTACATCCTTGTTTAATCAGCTTGAACAAGCAGTGATAGCACCCGAACATGTGGTGCTAGTTAACTTATATATTATAGAACGAAAGTATATACTGTCTTGTACCAAATGCCTATTTCAAATAAATGTGTAAAATGATTTATTACTACAATAGTTAATCATTTACTCCAATAACACTACACTCTGTAAAACTAAAAACACAAAGTCACCAGTAGTACCTTTTCTCACTTAGATATTGTTCTTTTTGTTCTCTAGAAATTTCATGATTTCTAATTCCTAGTAATTCGTCTGTTGAAGAAACTATTGGGTCGATCCAGTCTGCTTTGGATCTAATCCAATCAATTTCGTCTTTACTAAGCTTCCCTGCCATCTCCAATTTATCAGCCATCAATCTTAAATCATTTGCTGTTTGAAAATCTTCTAGCATATTAAGAAGAGACATTGTCTGCTTCTTCTCTTCTTCGATTCTATTTTGTAATTTTCTTTTTCGCTCCTGTTCCTCTTTGTATAGTCTTTCTCTCTCTTCTCGTTCAAGTCGTAAGTTCTTAACTTTATAATACTCTTGGTAAATTAAAACAATTATTTCTGGGAGTGATTGTTCAATCGAGAATTCATTAGTATCTTTAATGTATTTACCATCTATTATCTTAAATCGAAATTTTCCATTTGGTATATAGTCATACTTCCTTATTCTTGGTTTATAAGCATATCCATTAAACTTTACGCTATCATTGTACTTCGCTAATTCTTTAGCTTCTTCTTTCGTTAATTCATGACTTACTTTGTCTGTTGATTCTATAACATCAAAACGAACAATATCCTTATCAATTTGAATATCCAATTTTGAAGTTACATTATCACCGATTCTTTCAATTACAGTAAACAGTATATCTAAAAAGCGATATAAACGAGGAAGTGAATTTAGTGAAATATTTTTTACAAATTTAGGTTCTTTTAAATCATTATATCTGTGTCTAGGATCAAAGTAAGGATAAGAAGCAGCTTTTTCCCTCTTATTCCACTCTACAATTTTATCTCTTAGATCAGCTACAGATTTATGTAACCTCTTATTTGGAGACTGGTTTAGATTTGAAACTGTTTCAATAATACGCTCTATTTTATCGTCCTCTAAAAATGATAATGAACTTCTTATACTAGTTGTATCAAGTTTAAAAATATCTTTATTTTTATCTTCCGAACTCACCTCTTTATGTTTAGCAGGTTTTATTCTATTATTCTTTAGACTTCTTCTATCAATATTAACTTCATTTACGACATTTTGTGGTAATGGCACAATAAGTTCACTTAAATCTTGTCCAGTATTCTTACGATACCAATAACTACCATTTGGAATTGGGATTTCAAATTCTTTGCATTTCTTGAGTAAGTCTGAATAGCTTAAATCATATTTCAATGAAACTTGTTTTGCACTTATTTCCCAGATTTCTTCATAGAGTTCTTCTCTAGAAAAGGTCTTTATCATCTTCATTTGAAACACCTTTACCCTTATATTTTACATCACCGTTTTTATATTTACCAAGCGAAAACGCAAATTCAAAAACCTCTAATTCTTCACTTCTGCATTTTCGCTTAATATAAAAAGTAAATCTTGTTTTAAACCGTTAAATTCCTCTATAATTTTATCTAAACTAGTTTCAATATTTTCAACACGGATCTCAGATAGCTTACCGTGATTGTATGAAATCATTCTTTCAGCAATAATATGATATGACCAACTCTCAGTGAAACGTCTGTCTCTTTCTTCGTTATGAATAGCAAAACCAATTGGGAGAAAATTATTTCTAAGACCTATAGCAACTGCCTGTGAACTTATACCTAAATAATCACCAGCAATTTTTAATGTGATTTTATTTAATTTTCTAATATCTTCGTCGGTATATTTCGGCATGTTAGTACTCCTTTTTTTATAATTCAAGTTGATGATTTAATAATCATGTCGATTGTTTTCATACTTTCTACTTTCTAAACAATTTTCAAATATATAGCGTTTTCATTATTTTCTTAACCTATTATATCATTATTCCAAACAAAAAACTGCAACTTACTCGTTGCAGTTACACAGATTTATTTCTGTTCCTTTTAGAAACTTATATTTTCATTTTCAGGCATAGTAAAGACATCATTTTTTTCAAAATAAGGTTTTACCATTTCTTTCCATCTAGCTTTATGAAAATTGATTGAGTTTAAAGGAGATAGTCCATAATTTCCCAATGCATAACCATCATTCACTTCAACTACAAGTGTTCTGCCATCACGAGTGACACCGATATCTAGTCCATAAGCTATTGGAGCATCTTTCCAACATGATATGGCTTCATCAATTACACTAGGATCAAATTGTGCATGATAATCACCTGTATAGGGGCGAACATCTAATACGCTACCATCTAACACAAAACAACGCCATTCTGCTATGAATTCTACAACCTCACTAATCCATATAGGATAGTCGAAAGGTAGACCAATACCTATCAAATCACGGGTTCCATTAACAACTCTTCCTGTAAAGACTTTTGATCCAGCTTTAGGTTTAATAAATTTTCCCCAATTATCAGGTATATTTACAATCTCTCCTAAAACACCTGCATAAATCTTTCGACCATAAAACTCTTTAAGCTCAATAGGATAGTCGTAAACCGGAACGTTTAACCCCATCATTTTTAGTAATGCTCTGGTCTCCGTTATATAATCTATAACTGCATCATCGCTTGTTAACTGTTTTATTTCAGAAAAAGATTGATATAAAACAACTTCTTCTCCTTGTAAGTAGGCACCTACTTGAGCATTGTATTTATTAATTGAAACCTCATTTGGTAATTTACTTTGTCTAATATAAACAACCATTTTATCACTCCTATATCACTAGTGTTGCACCTATTTGTAAAAAAAATAATAGCATTTTCGCTGTTATTTTTTTGAGTAAATAGCTCCCATAATATCATCGAAATAATCAACGGTATTTAGGAGTAATTCAATAACTTGGGACTTTGTTAGTCGCATTCCTCTTCTATCTCTAGCATCTTCTACTAAATTTTCAAGTTTCTCTAAATTTTTATCATCCAAGCTAATCATTATTCTATTTTTATCTGTTGCCATTTTCTTCACCTCAAGTCAATTCTATCACAGGTGTAACACTTATGTCAACTGATTTTTATAATACATTAGTTTAAAAGTGGGGAGGTTTTTTAACACAGTAACTTTAAATCTTTGGTATTAAAAAATTTCCACAGTATTTATAGAAATAAAATCTATCTCAAATAAGTTATCAGGTCTAGTATAAATTATGAGCGGATACTCTAATACGTCCCCTCTAAACAAGAAAACGGCTTACACTCAAGGGTTCTCTTAACCCCCTTTGTTACAAGGATTTGACGATTTTACTAGCAAATCTACATGCTGATAAGGAACTTTGGTTGACTATTGAATTTCTCCAACCTCTTCTTTAACATATCCCTCTACATCTTCAATCTCTAAAAATATTGGGTCTAAGTAACACAAGAAATGCCAATCTTCTGCACCTTTTTTTCTGTAGAGAATCGCTTCACCGTCTTCACTTCTGAAAAAGCTTCTGTCTACTTCATATCCACTGCATTCTAGAAAGTCTTTTGCCTGCCGATAGTTCGCTTCTCTTGCTTCCACTTAGGTTTTAACTTCATCGTTGTTAACAACATAGGCATCGATTTTGGAATAGCCTTCAATTACTTTTTCGTTTGGTTCGGATAGATTCGAGATTTCTTTCCAAATAATGTCAACATTTTCCTCAGGATCAAACATAAATTTAGACAAAGGTACAATGTTTCCGTTATAGATAATTTCCAGATAGTCTGGTAGATTTGTAGGATTAAAAAACTCTACTTCAAATCCATCTTCTGTTTCTAAAGTATATCCAGGGATTTGAGCTACAAAAGTTTTCCCCTCTTTTATTGAATCAAACGCGACTATATATTTAGAATAATCATTTTGGTACAATTCCAATATAACCATCGATAATCTTTCTATTTTCATCATTAGGCTAATGTAAATAAGCACGTCACCTGATCAGTTCAGGCTTTCTGTATCATCTCATCATATTCCCTCCTCATTCTCCGAGTCCTATCCCATGGGCGGAGCATCTGCTTCTACTTCGCTGATGCTTCAGCTCGTACAAGCAGTGATACCGCCTCAACGTGATGCGTTTGTGGGACTCAAAAGGTTTGGGTGAACCTTTTGAGGATTAGCTACGTTTCACTAACAAGCTTACACACTCGACATGTGCTGAGAGCTTTCTTCTATACTAATAGACGAAAGGGTGTGAAAATGATTTTTAAATGATACTGTGGAACGGAACAGTAGCCCTAGTATTGACTACTGTCGTTTCTATTCATATTGGCTATTCTAGGACTGAGATGAAAAAATCTATAAATGCTCAGAATAAAATTGAACCCGCAAATCTCCCCAAAACAATGGTGAGTCATGTACTTGTATTATTCCGAAAAAATACACCTCTGGTGCAGTGAGACAAATTGGTGTATCTTATAGTGGCTTCGTAGATGAAAGCTATACTCTACTATCACTCTTTGATGATGTAGAACAAATTGAAAAAGATAATAGACTTCAGACAGCTATTGATGTTGTCAGAGAACAGTTTGGTTTTTTAGCCATACAAAAAGGAACCGTCCTAACTGAAGGTTCCAGAAATATTGAACGCAGTAAACTTATCGGTGGTCATTCCGCGGGTGGATTGGAGGGATTAAAATGAAACAAGAAAAAAATACAGTACAATTTTCAGAAATCCGTAGCAAAGGATGTAATGATATTGAAATGCTTGAAAGATTTTTACATGGAATCGTTGAAACAGCAACTTCAAAACTTCGTCAGAGAAAACTCAAAACAACTGAAATATCGATACGACTAGTACATGCTAAATCTGAAAACCGATTACCATTGGAATTTACATTTAGCATTAAGCCAACAAGCTCATCTGTGATAATCTATACTGAGGTAATCAATCGCTTTAAAGAATGTTACACAGGTGGGGTAATTCAAGGTTTTACGATTCAATTTGATAAAAATACCCTTGCCTCTGCATAGAAAGGATTTGATATGATTGACCGTTCATATTTACCATTTCAATCAGCAAGAGAGTACCAGGATACAAAGATGCAAAAATGGATGGGCTTTTTCCTATCTGAACATGCATCAGCACTCTCTGATGATACAAACAAAGTAACGTACATGTCTGACTTATCACTAGAGAAGAAATTATTACTCCTCAGTCAAGTATACGCCGGGCAGCTACGCACACGCATTCAAGTGATTGAAAAAAACAAGCGTGTTTCCTACACTGGAACAATACCAAGTCTGACCAAAGATTTCATTTTGATAAAAACTACAACAGGTCACATCAATTTGAAATTAAAAGACATTATTAGTATTGAACTTGTCGAGGAGGTGCTCTATGAATCAGCTTGAGTTTCAGCGTAATCACCTACAAATGGACTATTATAGCGAGAGCTACCAAGATTTTGAACGTGACTTCTACCGCTACTCTAACATGAATATTCCATTGACCTTCCTAACTGATGATATCCTAAAAACAATGGCGACTTCACGTAAGAATTACTTTGTCCTCAATAAGGAAAAGTCCAGAGATAACCGCGATCACTTCTTCATATTTGAAGTAAGTACCGTAGATGAGAATCCGCTAATCTATCATTATACATATAAGAAAACTACAATATATTTAGCAGAAAAATAGGAGCAGTTCAATTGACTGTTCCTATTTTTAATATTCATAAAATCTAAAGTCTTTATACTCTTTAACAATGGAGTCGCCAACCAGAACAGACTATACTGACCAGCGACTACCTTAAATTTAATGTTTCAGATTTATTTTCTTATCTCTAATTTCATAAACTACATCTGCTACATTTTCGAGTAATCGTTTATCGTGGGTGATAAACACGATAGTTCCGGTGTACTCCTTCATTAGTATTTCCAAAGCCTCTAAACTTGGTATGTCAAGGAAGTTACTGGGTTCATCCATTATTAGGATGTTATATCTACCCATGAGCATTTTAGCAAGCAACAATTTTATAATTTCTCCACCGCTTAAAACAGATAAACTTTTTCCAATATCGTTCTGTTTGAACCCCATAGATGCTAGCACTGAACGAATTTCTGATATATTGTAGTCACAATCCTTCTGCATAAACTCCATAACATTCTGATTACTGTTGTACTTGTAACCATTCTGTGCAAAGTAACCTATTTTTGCCTTAGGCGAAATAGAAATTCCTTCTTCATGGTTTAAGATCATTTGGATTAAAGTTGTTTTTCCGATTCCATTACCACCAGTTAACGCCACTTTTGCTCCTAACGGAATTTGAAAAGATGCATTTTCAAACAGAGCCTTATCCCCAAATACTTTATTAATTTCTGCACCGACTATAGGGTATGGATTATGGAGCTCCAATGCTTTACTTTGCCTGAAACGAATTCTGCGAATGCCTTCCGGAGCTTCTACTTTTCCTAAGGCCGCAATCCTGTGCTCTAGGGTTTTAGCAGCATTATACATCTTTTTTTCCTTACTTCCTATTGATTTTTGATGAGCTAAACGCCCTCCGTCTTCAGTACTTTTTTTCTTTGAAGAACCTTTTGCCTTCTGTTCTATTTTACGAGCCTGTTTTCGCTTTTCCTCCGCAGCCCTTTCCAATCGGGCACGTTCCGCAATAAATTGTTCGTATTCTGCAGCTTGGCTCTTACGTTCTTCCTCTTTCTGACGAAGATAATCAGAATAGTTTCCCCAATACTCAGTGATTTTGCCATCTTTCAGTTCCCATATTTTATCTACTATTTCATCAAGAAAATAGCGGTCATGGCTAATAACTAACAGTGCACCTGTAAAATATTTTAGCTGTCCTATTAGAAAATCAATTCCTTCACGGTCTAAATGGCTCGTAGGTTCATCCGCTAAAATACCATGAACCTGTGCCGATAAGGCCTGTGCTATTTTAAGCCTTGTTTCTTCACCACCGCTCATAGTCTGTATATTTAATTGCTCAACACCTAGCTTGCCTACAAGTGCAAAATCTTTTTCCTCCTGCAGAGTTACTTCGTCCAACTGGGGAATATAGGCAAGTTCACCCAGACGATTCATTTTACATCCTGGGGGAGTTAATTCTCCTAAAAGTACCCTGAGTAAAGTGCTTTTTCCAGCACCATTTGCTCCTACTAAACCAATACGGTCATAATCATATACTTCTAATTCATTTATATCTAAAACATCGCGTCCTTTGAATTCCACACGAATGTCTTTTGCTTTTAATATTAATTCCATAACATTTCCTCCTGTCTATAATCGCATGCTTTCATTTGCTTGTATGCAGGGAAAACCCTGCGATTTTAGCAGGAAGAGTTACATGAAAATAAGATACATAAATATTCCTCCAATATTGTTTATTTTAAATCTAATTTTCTAACCTCAGTTATCATTTGGCAAACTATAGCAATGCCAATAATTAAAATACCTGATAGTAAAAACCAATGATTTACACCGATTTTATCAGCAAAGAATCCAGAAAGAATTAACCCAATTGGCATAGCAAGTGACATGATACTTCCGATCAAAGAAAATACACGTCCTAAATATTCAGGCTTAATTTTCTCCTGAAAAAGAGCTGTTTGCACACCGCTATAAAATGGCACCGAAAGCCCCATTATTGCACAGCAAACTACGAATATTACAAATCCATTTGGAGGAAGTATTCCCGAAACGGCTAAACTGGTCCCCATTATAAAAAATGAACTTGTTATTAGTAATACATGCTTTTCGAAGCCCCCTAATCTTCCTAATAATAAGCCTCCTGCTAGCATCCCAAATGCAAAGGAAATTTCCGTAATAGAAATATGCACAGGCGTTCCATTAAAGTGTTCCATGCTTATTAAAGGAAATAGTGCATTGATTGGCATATAAACAAAAGTATATAGTGTTCCTAAGAGTAATAAGGCAAACAATCCTTTGTTTTGTCTCAGAACCACAACTCCTTCTTTCATCTCCCTTATGAAATTTGGTTCTAAACTTTGCACTTGATTACCCAGCTTAGGTATACGTACAATTGCTACCGTAATAGATGCAATCACAGCACCCAATACGTCGATGGCAATAATAGCATTTAAATCCCAAACGGAGTATAAGAGTGCTGCAACTGCCGGACTAACAATATAGCTTATAGACTGCAAAGACTGACTATAGCCTGCGCATTTCGTTAGCTGTTCTTCTGGTACTAAAAGTGGTGTAACCGCATTGAGTGCTGGGGTATGAAAAGCTGTTCCAATGCTACGGATAAACAATACTATCATAATCATCCAGACAGGTAGCTCCATACAGAATGCAACAATAGCAAGCACTGCACCAGCTGCTGCGATAATTAAATCGGCACCAATCATTATCTTCTTCCTATCATGACGATCCACTAGCACACCAATGGCAGGTCCCAAAATCGCATAGGGTAAAAAACCTACTAATGAAGCCATAGACAAGACCATCGCAGATCCTGTTTTTTCTGTAAGGTAAAAAATAATCGCCATTTGCAGGATGGCACTAGTGATTAATGATACTGCTTGCCCTGCCCATATTGCATAAAATTTTCGTTTCCAATTGTTGTATTTTTCCATTTATATTATCTCCTGCATATTATTTTGCTTGAATTTCTATTTTGAATAGCATTCTAGGCAATAAAAAATGCAGGCCAAACCCCACAATGTGGCTTTTGGTCTGCATACATACAATTTGGAAACATTCATATTAAAGACATAGTTAAATAAAGGTATAGTTAAATAACCAATATCCTCACCGTAACTAATGAATGCTCAATATCGTATAAATAAGCACAACAAAAAAGCCTATCATCGGGTATAGATTCTGCTTTTTTTATTGCCAGCTTATCTTAAACGCATTGAGGCTGTCATAGTTTCGGTTCCTCCTACATCTTTGTTTATATCAATTTATAGTATAACACAACAAGATGATATGTTCAATATAAAAGTTATGGAATGAGACTCATACTTCCAATTCGATGCCAGATTTAAAGGATATGACGAAGTTTTCTTCATAGACTGTAACGCTCTGGATTATCTTCCTTAGTAGCAAGCGATTAGCTTTCACAAAATCTTCTGTTTGTAGTTTTAAAAATTCATCAGGATTTTCTAACTCAACCTCAAAATATTTCATTTTACATTCCCTCATTTCATTTATTGATAAATTGAGTTTGCAAAAAAGAGTGGACAATTTTTGTCTACTCTTAACCTTTAAAATAGTTTTTTTTAATCGATTTGAAGTTGCCTAAATTATTACTTATTCGGTAAAATGAAGTATTGCTTTCAACAGATTTCCTTCAACTACACTTCACTTGATTCAAACAAGGTGGGTACATTTCTATTCCCACAAACTCCTTGTCAATGGAAACAAACACGTACCCACAGGGTAAATGGAAATAGAAACTGATAATTTCTAGCTATCACTTCTACTCATTCCAAAAATTTTCTCACTCTGATACTTACCCACCATAAAGCAAAAAGCCTTGCAATCAAGGCTTTCATTATCCCTTTCGTTCAAAGGTTTCTAAGCTTTTACGAGCAGAGCGACACACTCAGCGGTTCGCTATCTCCGTTCTGTCTGCGTGCTAGCACTTGTCAATCACGGACAGCTATCGCATGGGCGGAAGTAAATGCTAATCTTCGTCGTTTTACTCCTTGACTAGCAAACTTACCGCCTCAACATGATGCGTTTGAGGAAATAAATCCACTGGCTGAACTTTCTTCAACTCATATCCCAATTCTTGGTAGAGTTTGATATCACGCGCCATGGTTGCGACATTGCAGGAAATATAGGCAATGCGGTCTGCTCCTGTTTGAGCGCTTGCTTTGATAAAGCTCTCGGTCAAGCCCTTGCGTGGTGGGTCAACCAAGATGACGGTTGGTTGGATACCTTCCTTGAGCCAGTTCTTCATGGCATTTTCAGCTGTGTCACAGACATAGTGGGCATTTGTAATATTGTTTAATACAGCATTCTTCTGGCTATTCTCTACTGCTTCTGAAATCACTTCAACACCGTAGACTTCCTTGACATGCTTAGCGACAGATAATCCAATAGTTCCGATTCCTGAATAAGCATCAATGACCACATCATCTTCTCTTAACTCCGCAAAGTCAATGGCTGTTTGATAGAGTTTCTCAGCCATTTGAGTATTGACCTGGTAGAAGGCTGGGCCAGCGATTTGGAAATCATTGCCCAACATCTGATCCGTAATATAGTCTTGACCATAAAGAGTCTTCCAGTCCTTGCCGAAAATAGCATTGGTATTCTGGTCGTTGATATTTTGCATGACAGAGACAATCTCTGGGAACTGCTTGATTAGTTGTTCAATCAACTGTTCAACTCGGAAAACTTTCGGACGAGTGGTTATCAAAATAACCATGATTTGTCCTGAATAGTGACCACGACGCACTACAAGATTCCGAATCAATCCAGACTGTTCCTTTTCGTCATAAGGTTTTAAATCAAAACGACGGAGCAGGTCTCGAAGAGCTACTACGACTTGGTCAATGACAGGATCCTGGATAAAGAAATATTCAAGTGGCATGAGATCATGCGAATTCTTACGGAAAAAGCCAGTTTCCAAGACACCATTCACTCGACGAACGGGCACCTGTGCCTTATTTCGATACTTGACTGGATTTTCCATACCTAGTGTTTCAGCGACTTCTACATCCCTAATGCCAGCAATTTTGTAGAGACTATCTTTGACTTGCTTGGTTTTAAACTTGAGCTGCTCTGGATAGGCAAGATGCCCCAAATCAGCAATTCCTGAACGCAGGTAAGCCAAATCTAGATTTTGATTACGATGAGGTGACTGAGCGAGGTATTCTTCAACTTTCCCAAAGCCAATCTTTTTAGTGACTTTAAGGACTCGCATGAGGATTTTCTCAGTTGGTAGAGCATTTTCTACAAAGAAAACTAAACCATCTACCTTGGCAACTCCTGCCCCTTCATGGGTCAAATCAACAATTTCAGCTTCTACAATATCATTTTTCTTTAACATATTTTTCACTTTCTATCGGCCGACAAAAAAAGACGGCAACATTTCTGTTACCATCTATTATATCATGAAATGACCTAAGCACCAAAACTCTTGAAGAAGTTGACAATGGCTTGCCAAAGGGAGCTAAAGAAGTTGCCCCCCTCTTCTAGCGCTTTATTGGCATCAAAGTTGAGATTGATATTTTTAAAACTATCTCCAGCTTGGGAAACGATGCTTTCCTTGAGGTCATTTAGAGTTTTAGTGAAATCAGCATTGTTCAAAATGTCACTCTTTGAGAGGTTGAGGGCGAAATTGATGATGATATTGACCTGGTTTCCTGTTATAACCTGATCGAGTTTGTAGTTTTTTAGCGTGTCTTCAACGATTTTGCGGACATCTTCCTCTGTCAGACTTCCTTTGGCTTCTTTTGCCTTTGCGATTCTTGCCTTGATATCTGTCATAGCCGCATTGAGCTTATTGGCATCGTAACCTGACTTGTCCTTGTTTTCAGCATTGATATCGGATAAGGCTTTTAGCTCCTCTTGAGCCAAGTCTTTATTGGCTTGCGGTACTTTAGCACCATTAGCCTCTAACGAGTAGTAAATCCCAGCTAGGGCACTCTCACCTGTAACTGGAATAGGAGCTGCAACTGTGATTTTGGCATGCTCAACTCCCAGAGTCACTGCTGCATTACGGTACATATCCTGCGTCACCTTGGTGATATTTTCAGGCGTTTCAATCTTGACCTCTAGAGGCGACTTGTCACCCAGCTTTTGAATCTTGGCCGACGAATAGAGCTGTAGGCTAGCATCATTAGCCACATTCATAATCTTCGAATAGATATCAGGTGTCATGGTTTTGATATCTTTGGTGTCTTTCGATGCGTCATAGCCAAGTTTGCTAAGTGTTTGATTTTTCTGGTCTTCAGTTAGTGAAGAGCCAAGAACATATTCAGGTTGTACATAGGTTTCATCGATTACTTTTTGAACATCTGTTGCTGCGTGGACACTCGTCATAGCTGTTGCTGCCCACAAAACTGCAGCGCTTGTTAGAAAGAGTTTCTTTCTCATAGGGTATTCCCTCCTTTACTTTTCTAGGGTAATAAAACAATCTTAAAGAAAACTTATAGTGAAAAACACCTGGCAAAACCAGATGTTTAAAAGAAATTAAAGAATTTCATAATATAAAGATTGAATCGAACCTGTCTAGAATAATAATAATTCCCACCATTTTCATAAAGTTCTGCTCCGTGGAAGATAGAAATCGGGTTGATATAGGTGTAAGTTTTTCCAGTTGTATTTCCAAGAATGGGAGCGACGGTTTCACGAGAATATTGTTTGGCCAAGGCGAGAGTGTTTTCCTTGCCATTTTGAGCGATAAAATCGATATAGGCAGGACCAAAATTATAGGCTTGTACAGCTGTCCAGACATCAACGCCCTTTTCCTGAGCTAGGTAGAGATTATCAGTCAAGGCTTGAATTCCCTGACGAATGCTCGTCACATTGTCATTGATAGTATTTGTAGTGCCACTAGCAGACTCGCTAGACTGCATGACATCGCCTTCTTTTCCTTTCGTTTCGGTATAAATCATGGCGAGCACAAGCTCTTCATTGGCTGGAGTATCTCTTTCACTGAGGACTTCTCGAACCATGGGTTGGTAGGTCATGACTTGCTTCACATCTTGGTGTATATGATAGACTTTATAGACAGCGAAAAGGAAGACTGCTAGCATTAGCACTCTTCGTAGTAATTTAAACATTATTTACTTTGAATATCCTCGATATTTTTAATTAAGATAGAATAGGTTCCATTGTCATTTTGGATAAACTCAACAGACTCCGCATCTTGGTAAACATTATTTGGAACAATAAGTTCGATTCCATTTGACAAGGAAAGTTTTTGATTTTCAAATTTCTTGAGTTGACGACTGGCATCAATTTCATCAAACTGAACTGGTTCAGGTACGGCTTCCTTGACTTGGTCGATAAAACTTAGACGAGCTGTCAGGTTGTTATCAAAAAGGTCATTGGCCAATTTTTCAGGCGACAGTTCATTGCTCTCTTCAAGATTGTTAAAAATAGCTGATTTAACCTTGGATTGAAACTGAAAATCATCTGTGTTAAAGGACTCTGCAATTCTCTGGGCTGTTTTTTCCAATTCCTTGATAGATTTCTTGGGAGAAATCTTAGGAGCGACAGTGAGAAGATTTTCTGAAAAATAGTTCAAAAAAGTCCCGTTGTACTTGATTCGTTTTTCGATCAGGTGGTACTTACGACTTTGAAGATTAACCACCAAGGCCTCATCAGCCCCCGTTCCAAAACCGGGCAGATTATTCTGAGTTAGCTTGATTGGATTATCAACTTCTCCCCCAAGGTGGGTCAAGGTTTCCCGCAAGGCAATTCGTAAGAAAGCGAAATGCTCTACACCTTCTTTAGAAAACTGAACAAAAACCAAGTCATTGGTCTTGAGATTTTCAGAAATACTAAACTCCTCTTTCCAGAGATTAGCCAGTCTTACCGATGTCTCCAACAAATCGTCTGTGATGTGATTGAAGAAGGGATTTTCTTCCTCGAAAATCCCCGTCTTGGCTTCATCTGAATACACACGTTCGATTTTTTTACGTAGGTATTCTTCGATTTTTGGAGTGATATTGAGAAACTTATCCGCTAGGAACAACTCAGTATCATCTGGGCTGAACTGATGGATAATGGCTTTCTTAATATAAATGTCCATAAAAGTTTTAGTCCTCGTATAATGGGAAAGCATCTGTCAATTCTTTGACTGCTCTTCTCACTTCTTCTAAGACATCCTCATTTTCTGCATTCTTAAGGGTTTTGATGATGAGTTCAGCTACTTTTCGACTTTCGTCTTCACCAAATCCACGTGCAGTGATGGCTGCAGATCCGATACGAATACCGCTTGTCTTGAATGGTGACAAGGTTTCGTATGGGATTGAGTTTTTATTTAGGGTAATATTAACCTCATCCAACAAGTTTTGAGCAACTTTTCCGTTCTCTACAACCTTAGTGACATCCACTAGGAAGAGGTGATTTTCAGTCCCGCCTGAAATGATACGGAAATCAGAATCTTGCAAGAAGACTTCAACCATAGCCTTGCTGTTTTTGATTACATTGGCAGCATATTCCTTGAAGGCAGGATCTAAGACTTCTTTGAAGGAAACAGCCTTAGCAGCGACAACATGCTCCAAAGGACCGCCCTGAATACCTGGGAAAATAGCTGAATTGATTTTCTTAGCAAGTTCTTCGTTATTAGTCAAAATCAAACCACCACGAGGTCCACGAAGGGTTTTGTGAGTCGTTGTTGTAGTGATATGAGCGTATGGTACCGGACTTGGGTGTAAACCAGCAGCAACCAAACCAGCGATATGGGCCATATCCACCATAAGCTTAGCCCCAACAGCATCTGCGATTTCACGGAATTTTGAGAAGTCGATAATTTGAGAATAGGCTGACGCACCAGCTACAATCAGTTTTGGTTTTACTTCTTGGGCTTGTTTTAAGATAGCATCAAAGTCCAAGAGTTCCGTTTCAGGATCCACACTATAAGAAACAAAATTGTAGGTTTGACCAGAGAAGCTGACAGGAGCTCCGTGGGTCAAGTGTCCACCTGCTGCCAAATCCATCCCCATAACAGTATCGCCCGGTTCAATCAAGGCCATGTAAGCCGCACAGTTGGCTTGGCTTCCTGAGTGAGGTTGCACATTGGCAAATTTAGCACCGAAAATTTCTTTTGCACGTTCAATAGCTAGACTTTCTACCACGTCTACCACATCAGTCCCACCATAGTAACGGCGTCCTGGGTAGCCTTCGGCGTATTTATTCGTCAAGATAGACCCTTGAGCTGCCATAACAGCCTTGGAAACTACGTTTTCCGAAGCAATCAATTCAATGTTGTTTTGTTGGCGTTCTTCTTCTTTGGCAATAGCATTCCATAGATCAGCATCATATGCTTTAAAATCATCTTTATCAAAAATCATAGGTCTTCTCCTTTATAGTGTGACTGGTCCTTTAGTTTGTTTTTCCAATAAGAAAATAGACTAAAAGATGCGAATAAACCGTTTCTGCATTTTATCACAAATATAACCAACTTTTTCATAAAATGCATGAGCACCCAGACGATGATCGGCTGAGTTTAAGCGGATAAACCCGTAACCACGTCTTTTTGCTTCTTCTTCCAACCCTTGTAATAAGCTTTTACCAATACCTTGACCTTGCGCTTGAGGTGAAACTGCTAAGGCTAAAATATTAAATCCTGCTTTAGAATAAAGTGATTCATAGACCTCAGCGTGGACATATCCAAGCAAGGCATGACTAGCTTCATCCTCATAAGAAAGTAAGAAATGATGTGAATTCTGAGACAGTTTAGCTAGTTGGCTAGCCGTTTCCTCTAAACTAAAAGAATAACCCAAAGCATCTTGGTTGATTTCACAAATGGCTTTCACATCTGTTTCTTGTAAATCTCTTAGCATCTCATTCCTCCTCAAAAGAAATCTCTGGCAACTGAGCAAGAATATCTTCTCGCTTAATCGCCCCTTGGCGTAAGATTTTCACCTTGTCTCCAGACAAATCCAAAATAGTTGAATCCTGTCCAGTTAGAAAAGCATCGTCTTCCAAACCCAGAACATCTTGGTCAAAATCCTTCAAAATTTGTTCAAAGGTCACGCCACTTGCCTGACCTGAGATATTGGCAGACGGTCCAATCAAGGGCCCCGTCTCTCGAATCAAATCAAGGGTAATGGGATGACTAGGCATCCGAAATCCAACAGTCGCAAGGCCAGAATTGACCCAATAGGGAACTCGGTCATTGGCTTCAAGGATAATGGTCAAGGGACCTGGTAAAAAGGTCTCTACAAGTTTTTGAAGATAAGCTGGCTGATTCTTTGAAAAGTGCAAGATATCCTCTAAAGAGGCAATATTGAGATTGAGTGCCTTGTCTCTGGGACGACGTTTAATCTGGTATACATGATTAACTGCTTTTTCGTCTAGAGCCTTGGCAAAAAGACCGTAAACTGTCTCTGTAGGTAGAACGACAGCTCCACTATTTTCCAACTCTTGTTTAATCCTGTCCATCATCAACCACAACCATCCTATCTTGACCAAATTGGTCCTTGAGTGTTCGTACTCTTTTTTCAGGAAGATGTTTCCTAAAAAGATCAGGAACACTTTGACCTTGCTTGTATCCAATTTCAAGGTAAATCTTACCACCATCTTCGAGATAGTCTTTTGCATCTTCCGCAATTCTACGGTAAATAGCTAAGCCATCCTCATCTGCAAAGAGAGCTAGATGAGGTTCCGAATGCAAAACATTCAAGCCGACCTCTGACGCATCTTTACGAGAGATATAGGGTGGATTGGAAACAATTATATCATATTTTTCAGAAATTTCTGTAAAACAGTCAGATTTTTTTAAAAATATTTGAAGATTTTGATTTTTAGCATTTTCGCTGGCTACATCTAAAGCATCTTGAGAAATATCTGCTGCTGTCACTGACCAATCTGGTCTGTTTTTTGCTAAGGCGAGAACAATAGCTCCACTACCTGTTCCAATATCCAGAACTGATAGATTCGTCTCAGGATTTTCAGCAAGGATAAGCTCCACCAACTCCTCTGTTTCTGGACGAGGGATCAATACTCGCTCATCAACTTTTAACTGCATTCCATAAAAATCTGCCTGTCCAATGATGTACTGTGCCGGTTTATGAGCTGCTAACTGTTGGAAAATTCCTTTTACAAATACTTCTTCCTCTTCCGTCACTTCCTGCTGGAGGGCAAAAACAAAGTCCGTAAAAGATAGATTTTTCAGGCTACGATAGACAAAAGAGAGGCTTTCTGCTTCCTCTCCTTGTCTTATCAATTCTTCTTCAAAATCTGAAAATAATTGAGCTAATTTCATTATTTGTTTAATTCTTCTAATTTTTGCGTTTGGTCATAGAGCACCAAGGCATCCACAACTTCATCCAATTTACCAGACAAAATGGTATCTAGTTTTTGGAGGGTTAAACCGATACGGTGGTCTGTGACACGGTTTTGTGGGAAGTTATAAGTACGAATCCGTTCTGAACGGTCACCAGTACCAATCGTTGACTTACGCTCAGCATCTTGTTCATCTTGTGCAATTTGTGCGAAGTGGTCAGCAACACGCGCACGGATGATTTTCATGGCTTTTTCACGGTTTTTCTGCTGGGTACGTTCTTCCTGCATCTCAACCTTGATATTGGTTGGCAAGTGAACGATACGAACGGCAGTCGCAACCTTATTGACGTTCTGTCCACCAGCACCTGATGCATGATAGATGTCGACACGAAGGTCTTTTGGATCAATATCGTATTCTACTTCTTCGACTTCAGGCATGACAAGAACTGTGGCAGTTGATGTATGGACACGACCTTGGCTTTCTGTCACAGGGACACGTTGCACACGATGGGCACCTGATTCGTACTTGAGTTTAGAGTAAACAGATTGACCTGAAACCATGGCAACCACTTCTTTGAAACCACCGACACCATTCATAGAGGCTTCCATAACTTCAAAGCGCCAGCCTTGGGCTTCTGCATACTTTTGGTACATGGTTAGCAAATCCCCAGCGAAAAGTGCTGCTTCATCTCCACCAGCTGCTCCACGGATTTCAAGGATAATATTCTTGTCATCGTTTGGATCTTTAGGAAGGAGCAAGATTTTCAGTTTTTCTTCGTATTCTTCTTTTTCAGACTTGGCATCTTTGAGCTCTTGCTTGGCCATTTCTTCCAAGTCCGCATCTCCACCTGATTCCTTAATCATCTCTTCGGCATCAACGATGTTTTGAAGGACTTGTTTGTACTCACGGTAAGCCGTCACTGTATCACGGCTTGAAGCCTCTTCTTTTGAGAGCTCCATGAAACGCTTGGTGTCCGAAACCACATCTGGGTCACTGAGCAACTCTCCTAATTCTTCATAACGGTCTTCTACAGCTTGTAGTTGATCATAGATGTTCATTTTTCTTCATTCTCCTTATTGATTTCAGGGGCAAAATAATGTTTACGGCAAACCGAGATATAGGTTTCATTGCCACCGATCTGAATCTGCTCACCATCATAAACGGGCAGTCCATCCTGTGTTCGCAAAACCATAGTCGCCTTTTTCTTACAATACTGGCAAATGGTCTTAATCTCATCAATCTTGTCTGCTAAGAGCAAGAGATACTTGGAACCTTCGAACAGTTCATTGCGAAAATCATTTTTCAAACCAAAAGCCATGACGGGTATATCTAACTCATCAACAACACGAGCTAGGTCATAAACATGATGACGTTTGAGAAACTGGGCTTCATCGACCAAAACACAGTATGGTTTCTCCGGTAAATCTCGGATAAATCCAAAGATATCCGTTGACTCCTCAATCGCAATGGCAGGGCGTTTCATACCAATCCGACTCGACACATAGCCAACACCATCACGCGTATCCAGAGCTGAGGTCATAATCACAACACCTTTTCCTTGCTCCTCATAGTTATAGGCCACCTTGAGAATCTCGATTGTCTTTCCAGAGTTCATGGTCCCATAACGATAATACAACTGTGCCATGTTTCTTGCTTCACGTCCATTTCTAAATTTTTGCTACATTCTAGTATATCATAATTTTCTTAAGCTTTAAACGGCAAAATGTGGTAAAATAGAAGAAATCAAAAACTAGTGGAGGAAGCTATTATGCCATTTGTACGCATCGATTTATTTGAAGGACGCACGCTCGAGCAAAAGAAAGCTCTTGCTAAGGAAGTAACGGAAGCTGTTGTCCGTAACACTGGAGCCCCTCAATCAGCTGTCCATGTCATCATCAACGACATGCCAGAAGGAACTTACTTCCCACAAGGTGAAATGCGCACCAAATAAGCTAGCTTAAGCAGAATTGCTTAGGCTTTTTCAATCTCCAAGTAGCATCCATTGAAGAAATAGTTCAAATTTGTTACAATTTGAAAAGAGACTTGGAAAAATTTCCAAGAAAAGAGCTATTTATTAAAGGAAACATTATGATTACACGTGAATTTGATACCATCGCTGCTATCTCTACTCCACTAGGTGAAGGGGCTATTGGTATTGTCCGCCTGAGCGGAACAGAAAGTTTTGCTATTGCGCAAAAGATTTTTAAAGGAAAAGACTTGAACAAGGTTGCCAGCCACACTCTCAACTACGGTCACATTATTGATCCTCTGACTGGTAAAGTCATGGACGAAGTCATGATTGGGGCTATGAAATCTCCAAAAACCTTCACTCGTGAAGATATTATCGAGATTAACACCCATGGTGGGATTGCGGTGACCAATGAGATTCTCCAGCTAGCTATCCGTGAAGGAGCTCGGTTGGCAGAACCTGGTGAATTTACCAAGCGTGCCTTCCTAAATGGACGTGTGGACTTGACTCAGGCTGAGGCGGTCATGGATATCATCCGCGCCAAGACAGACAAGGCCATGAACATCGCGGTCAAACAACTTGATGGTTCCCTTTCTGATCTTATCAATAATACCCGTCAAGAAATCCTCAATACTCTTGCCCAAGTCGAGGTTAATATTGATTATCCTGAGTACGACGATGTTGAGGAAGCCACTACTGCTGTTATCCGAGAGAAGACTATGGAGTTTGAACAATTACTAACCAATCTCCTTAGAACAGCACGTCGCGGTAAAATCCTCCGTGAGGGAATTTCAACAGCTATCATCGGACGCCCCAACGTTGGGAAATCAAGCCTTCTCAACAACCTCTTGCGTGAAGACAAGGCAATCGTAACCGATATTGCTGGTACAACTCGAGATGTCATCGAAGAATACGTCAACATCAACGGTGTTCCTCTAAAATTGATTGACACAGCTGGTATTCGTGAAACGGATGACATCGTGGAACAAATAGGTGTTGAGCGTTCGAAAAAAGCTCTTAAGGAAGCTGACTTGGTGCTGCTAGTACTAAACGCTAGCGAGCCCTTAACTGCCCAAGATCGCCAACTTCTTGAGATTAGCCAAGATACAAACCGCATTATTCTACTTAATAAAACCGACCTGCCAGAAACGATTGAAACTTCAGAACTTCCTGAAGACGTTATTCGTATTTCAGTCCTAAAAAACCAAAATATTGATAAGATTGAAGAGAGAATCAACAACCTCTTCTTTGAAAATGCTGGTTTGGTTGAACAAGATGCTACTTACTTGTCAAATGCCCGTCACATTTCCTTGATTGAGAAGGCTGTTGAAAGCCTACAGGCTGTTAATGAAGGGCTGGAACTAGGTATGCCAGTTGACTTGCTTCAAGTTGACTTGACTCGTACTTGGGAAATCCTCGGAGAAATCACTGGAGATGCTGCTCCAGATGAACTCATTACCCAGCTCTTTAGCCAATTCTGTTTAGGAAAATAAGAAAAATCCATGATCGTTCTTGCGGTCATGGATTTTATTGTCTTTATTAGTAATCTGGTCTTAAGACCCCTGTTACAGTTGCCTTAGTTGCTTCGTAGTCGCCATCTACGACAACCTTGATAATACGTTTAGCATCTTCTTCTGGTGCTGGAACTAGAGGTAAGCGTGTTGGGCCAGCTTCAAATCCCATATAGTTAAGAACAGCTTTAACTGGAGCAGGACTTGGATAAGAGAAGAGGGCATTAACCTTAGGAATGAATTTACGCTGAATAGCTGCGGCTTTCTTCATATCACTTTCTGCAATGGCAGTAAACATCTCGTGCATTTCATCCCCATTTGTATGGGATGCAACAGAAATAACCCCATCCGCACCAAGGTTCATGGCATGGAAAGCATCTCCATCCTCACCTGTATAAATCAAGAACTCCTCTGGCTTGTGCTCAATCAAGTAAGCCATATTAGCCAAGCTAGTACATTCTTTGACACCAATGATATTTGGATGATCTGCCAAGCGAAGCATGGTTTCTGGAGTCAATTCAACAACCACACGCCCTGGAATGTTATAGATAATAATTGGTAGGTCAGAAGCATCTGCAATGGCTTTAAAGTGCTGGTACATTCCTTCTTGAGAAGGTTTGTTGTAGTAAGGCACAATAGCAAGCCCAGCTGCGAAACCACCAAATTCTGCTACTTCTTTGACAAACTCGATCGAGTCACGCGTATCATTAGTACCTACACCCGCAATCAAAGGAACACGTCCATTGACAATCTTTTGTACAGCCGCAAACAACTCCAACTCCTCATCGTGGGTCAAGGTTGGGCTCTCAGCAGTGGTCCCTGCAAGGAGAATTCCGTCTGTATGATGGGCCAACAGATGCTCAATCAAGGCTGGAATAGCGTCAAAGTTGATGGAACCATCCTCGTGGAAGGGAGTAATAAAGGCTGTGATGATTTTACACTCTTTTAAATCCTGATAAGACATGAGAAACACCTCTCTATTTCAAAGAAGGAGTTCATCTGAACTCCTAAACGATATGACTATTTTAATTCAAATTTCAATTCAGCTGTTGGACGAACCAAGCCACGTTCATGAAGAGTTTCAGCAATCTGAACTGAGTTCCAAGCAGCACCTTTAAGAAGGTTATCTGAAACAACCCACATGTGGATTCCTTTTTCAGCATCCAAGTCTTTACGGATACGACCAACAAAGGTATCACGTGAACCCACTGCATTGATAGCTTGAGGATAGATTTGATGAGCGACATCATCTTCGAGAACAGCACCTGGGAAGGCTGCGATAGCTGCTTTTACTTCTTCGATTGGAGCCACTTCTTTTGTTTCAATATAAACTGACTCAGAGTGAGCTGACAAGACTGGAATACGTACACATGTTGCAGATACTGCAATGCTATCATCTTCCATGATTTTCTTAGTTTCCTTAGTCATCTTCATCTCTTCGTAAGTGTAATCATTGTCAGTGAAGACATCGATTTGTGGAAGAGCATTAAAAGCGATAGGATAATGTTTCTTGTCACCACCTGAAGGCAAGATTTCGGCATGCAAATCACGTGGGTTTACACCATCATTCAAGACTTCACGAAGTTCACGTTGTGTCTCAAGAATTGCTCCCATACCAGCACCTGAAACTGCTTGGTAAGTTGAAACAATGATACGGTCTAAGCCCCATTTTTGGCGAACTGGCTCAAGAGCTACCATCATTTGAATTGTTGAACAGTTAGGGCAGGCAATGATTCCGTTGTGAGCATCAAGTGCATGAGCATTGACTTCTGGAACAACCAAAGGAACATCTGGATTTTGACGGAAGTAAGATGTATTATCTACTACTACCGCTCCAGCTTTAACTGCGTATGGTGCATATTTAGCTGATGTAGAACCACCTGCTGAAAAGAGAGCAATATCAACTCCTTCAAAAGCTGTTTCAGTCGTTTCTTCAATCGTAATATCTTGATCTTTAAAATTCAAAGTCTTGCCTGCTGAACGTGCAGAAGCAAGTAAACGGATTTTATCGATTGGAAGTGTTGATTCTTCCAACATTTTTATCATCTGAGCTCCGACAGCACCTGTCGCGCCGACTACAGCAACTGTATATCCCATAAATAACCTCTTTCGGAATTTTCTAAAAATTTCTATAATAGATGTATTATACTACTTTTTCCATGAATTGCAAAGCATTTTCACCAATTTTTGGAAAATAAAAATCCCCAGTCGCTAGACTAGGGACTAAGAGGCATCTTCATGTGATGAGCAGGTTCACACAACTCATCAAGGTCCGCTCCTGCGTTATGACCTCCTTATGCTCAATAGTAGTCCGAAGACTACCTATCGACTCATCGCGCCTATTATATTACTAGAAATAAGTGATTTTGTCAATAAAAAATTTTTGCAGGATGACTTTTATTATACAAAAGTCAGAATTTTTTCTCGCGAGCATAAGAAAAAAACTCTTGTGTTCAAGAGTTTCTCTGTAAATATCATGCTAATTGCCGGGATTGAACCGGCGACCTCATCCTTACCATGGATGCGCTCTGCCAACTGAGCTAAATCAGCTTACCTAAAAAGTATACTACAGTTAGAAAAACTTGTCAAGTTTCCTTAGAAATTTTCTATAAGAAAAAGCCAGGTAAGAGCTACCTAGCTTATCTTCTTCTATTTGCTTAAATCGATTCGACGACCAATTTTACCGATAATAATCGCTCCAATAATCAATGAGGCAAATTCACCAATTCCTGTTGTGAACCAAGTAAGGAAAAATGGTAATTGCGCTACGATATTCAACTCTGCAGCGATAGTAAACATGGAAATTGAAAAGAGGATTGAAAAGAAGAAATGATCTTTTCGAATCAATCCGTTAAAAAGGTAATCTTTGCTGTATTTTGCAAAAAGCCAAACACCTAGACTGAGGAATACCAAGGTTGATCCACCACCAACAAAGACATCTAGCAGTCCGAAACTAAAGAAATTAGCAATCATACAACCGATGGTAACTCCGATGATGTACTTAGGATTGTAAAAAGCCATAAAGTTCATCATTTCTGAAATACGGAACTGATAAGCGCCATAGCTAATGGCATTTAGAGGCGGTGTGACAGTCAAAACGACGTAGATAGCAGCGACGATTGCAATATCTGCAACATCACGAATAGTTAATTTTTTCATCTTTTCTCCTTTGGCGGTTTCCCGCGTATAATATGCTTGGTGAAAGAAGCTAAGCACCAAGGGTTGATTTAATCAACCTTACTAGTATAGCATAATAGCCTGCTTTATGCTATACTAAAAGCATGAAAAAACGCATTCAAAGTCTCTTCGTGAATGAGCTCTTAGCCTATCTTTTTTTTGGAATAGCAACTACTCTTGTCTCCATTCTATCTAGATTAGTCATTTATCAACTAACACACAAAGAACTTCTCGCTACTGGACTAGCAAATATTATCGGTATCCTCTTTGCCTTTATCACAAATGATACAATCGTGTTTAAGCAAGCTAGGGAGAATTGGTCAATCCGTTTAGTAAAATTTACTATAGCACGTCTTTCTACTTTTCTTTTAGACTTGTTTTTAACTTTTCTCTTTGTAACTCAGTTTCCTAATATTATCGGGCAATTTGTAAATAATAATATTAATAAGGTAAATAGTATTGAAACAGTTATTGCACAATTCTTAATAATTATCCTCAATTACATTTTTAGTAAGGTATTTATTTTTAAAAAATAAGAAAAAATTTAAGCATATAGCTTGCAAGAGATTCTTAATTAATATATAATTAAGAGTAAAAATTTTTTGAAAGGGAAAATGAAAATGTTAAAAGATCTTAAAGCATTTTTGCTTCGTGGTAATGTTGTTGACCTTGCTGTCGGTGTGATCATTGCCTCTGCTTTTGGTGCAATCGTTACATCACTTGTTAACGATATCATCACTCCACTTATTTTGAATCCAGCCTTGGAAGCTGCGAAAGTACAAAACATCGCTGAGCTTGCTTGGAATGGTGTTACATATGGTAAATTCTTGAGTGCTGTTATCAACTTCCTAGTTATCGGTACTGTTCTCTTCTTCGTTATTAAAGGTATTGAAAAAGCTCAAAGCCTTACTAAGAAAGAAGAAGCTGTTGAAGAAGCTCCAGCTGGTCCAACTGAGTTGGAAGTACTTCAAGAAATCAAAGCCCTTCTTGAGAAAAAATAAACAATTAAAAGGATATAGCGTAAAGCTAAATCCTTTTTCTTTACTCTTTCGGTAACTTGCCTGCTTTCTCAAGCATTTTTTTGATAAGATATGGCATCTTAACATTTTCACGACCTTTTTTCTCAATCAGTTTTTTCACAAACTCCGGCATTTGTAAATCTTCTGATTCGGCCAAAATGTTTTTAGTCTCATCTGACGGAACTAACTCATCAAAGGTTTCTTCTTCTGGGAGAAATTCCTTAAACTCTTTGTTCTCATTAGCTCTGACGGTATTGACCAAGGCATCAATCAAGCGAGAATCCGTATTTGGCATTGGTGGTCGATGGTAGTTCACACCCAATTCTTGACACAAGTCATAACATTCCACATCGTTGTCAAACAAGACCTCAATATGCTCACTGATGAAACTAATAGGTACAAAAATATAATGGTCTGGATGTTCTGTCTGTTCTCTGAGATACTCCAAAACATCTGGCTTAATCCATGGAATACCAATATCACTTTCACTCTGCCAAGTGTTGGTATATTGCTCGGAACTCAAACCTAGTTTTTCAGCGACTAGCTTGCTATTTTCAAAAATTTGATCGATATAAGGATCGCCAAAATCCAAGGCAAAAATGGGTACACTATGGGCTGAAAAGATGACTTTAAAGCTATCCTGCTTCACTTCATCTTTTAAAATCTTAGCAATTTCATCTGCCCAATAGTTTAGCAAGGCCTCTTCTTGATACCAGTCCTTAATGACCAAAAACTGAATTTGCTTGCTTTCTAAAAATTTCTCATAACCCATGACAGAGTAAAAAGAATAATGAGGCTCCAAAATCAAGCAAATACATTGCTCGATTCCGTCTGCTTCCATCTGACCAATCACGTCTGGGATAAAGGGTCTAGAAAACTTATTGGCAAAATAGACACTATATTCATTTCCTAGCCTAGCTTCTACCAAGGCAACCTCTTCACGCGTAATTCTTTGCAGAGGCGTGCCTCCAATTCGTACATAATTATCATAGAGAGTTTGAATCTCGTGGTCTTGAGGTCTCACTCCACGACGAATATTTGTGAAAAAATCAGCCACACCTTCAAAGGTAATCTCTTCTGGCGAACCGAAAGTCATCATTAAAATTGCTTTTTTCATAATCGCTTCCTTGTGATATTTTTATCAAGTTTATTTTATCATTAATTCGTTGATAAGTAAACGCCAACATAGCGAATTTCTCTAACTTCAGTCTTTTGTTTTTCTCTCTTTTCTATGATACAATGGAAAAAATGAATTCAAAAGGAGTTTTTTATGACTTATCCCAATCTCTTGGACCGATTCCTAACCTATGTTAAGGTTAACACGCGCTCTGATGAACACTCTACTACTACTCCAAGTACGCAGAGTCAGGTAGATTTCGCAACCAATGTTCTTATTCCTGAAATGAAACGTGTTGGACTACAAAATGTTTATTACCTACCAAATGGTTTTGCAATTGGGACCTTGCCAGCCAACGATCCATCTTTAACACATAAGATTGGCTTCATCTCCCACATGGATACTGCTGACTTTAATGCCGAAGGAGTCAATCCACAGGTAATTGAAAACTACGATGGTGGTGTGATTGAACTTGGAAATTCTGGTTTCAAACTCGATCCAGCTGACTTTAAGAGTCTTGAGAAATATCCAGGACAAACGCTCATCACAACAGATGGAACAACCTTGCTAGGTGCTGATGACAAGTCAGGAATTGCTGAGATTATGACTGCCATTGAATATCTGACTACCCATCCTGAAATCAAACACTGTGAGATTCGTGTTGGTTTTGGTCCAGATGAAGAAATCGGTGTTGGTGCTAATAAATTTGATGCAGAAGATTTTGATGTTGATTTTGCCTACACAGTTGATGGTGGCCCACTAGGTGAACTTCAGTACGAGACCTTTTCAGCAGCGGGTGCTGAATTGCATTTCCAAGGACGCAATGTCCACCCTGGTACCGCAAAAGGTCAGATGGTCAATGCCCTTCAGCTAGCAATTGATTTTCACAATCAACTTCCAGAGAATGACCGACCTGAGTTAACAGAAGGTTACCAAGGCTTTTATCATCTAATGGATGTGACAGGTAGTGTCGAAGAGGCGCGTGCAAGCTACATCATTCGTGATTTTGAAAAAGATGCCTTTGAAGCGCGTAAAGCAGCTATGCAGTCAATCGCTGATAAGATGAATCAAGAACTTGGTAGCGACCGTGTCACCCTAAACTTGACAGACCAGTACTACAATATGAAAGAAGTCATTGAAAAAGACATGACTCCAGTTACCATTGCCAAAGCAGTTATGGAAGATTTGGGGATCACTCCTATAATCGAACCAATCCGTGGAGGGACAGACGGATCTAAGATTTCCTTTATGGGAATCCCAACTCCTAATATCTTTGCAGGAGGAGAAAATATGCACGGACGTTTTGAATACGTCAGCCTTCAGACCATGGAACGTGCAGTTGATACCATCATTGGTATCGTAGCTTATAAAGACTAAAAAGACGAGGTAGCTCAGCTACTTCGCCTTTCTGTTTATTCTGCTGGTTTTTCTTGATTTCCAGTACTTGTTGTAGATTCTATTGTCTCCTTTTCTGAAGCTGATTCAGCAGGTTTAGAGTCTGTTGTGTTGTTTGGTTTGTTTTCGTCCCTTGCAGTTTCACTGTTAGATTCTGCAGCTACGCTTGGTCGGTTCTCAGCACTGGTGTTCTCAGCACTGGTGTTCTCACCATTTGCTTCAGTATTTGTTGCTGGAGTTGCTTCTTCACTTGCGCTTGATTTTGACTTGATTTCTTGATTCAAGACCAGAATAGCTTTTGTCAATTCAAGTAAAGCAGCCTTATCTTTGCTCTTAGCAGAAAGTTGATCTAGTAATGCATCCACCTTATCAAAGTCCGCATCAGAACCCTTATTGTTTTCTAAGTAAGCGTGAAGTGACATGAGGATATCGTAAAGTTTTTGATAGAGTACAAGTGTCTGAGGATCTTGCTCAGCATTTTCTTTCTCTTGTTGAAGAGCGCTAGCAATACGAGTCAAGACATCTTTTACCTGACTATTTACTTCATCCAAGTCTGCATCAGTCTTGTTTGTAGCAACTTTGAGATTTTCTACTTCTTCTGCCAAGGATTGTCTGATTCCTTCTTCTTGGATTTGTTCCAAGAGTTGATGTGCCTTGCTCAAGAGGCTTTCTACCTCTTCCTTGCTAACATGATTGACATGCTCTTCAGGCATAAAGTCTCCATACAATTCTTTCAAGAAGCCATAAATAGCTGTCTTGGCACTTTGATTATCAACTTTTTCAGTATCTAGAACTGTCTGACTTGATTTCGCAGTAGTTGGCTGAGCTTTCAACGCTTCTTCCACTTCTTGTTTTGCCTGATATATACTTGGGAATAATTTGTTCAATTCTGCTGCCTTAAGGAAGGATTGAGATTGATACAAAGTCCAAGTCAACTGAGCTACTTTGTTTCGAAGTTCATCACTCAAACGACCGTCATTTACGTGTTCGTAGAAGTACTTGATGTATTCTACAGTTGTAACACCTGTTCGGTCATTAAAGTCTTGCAAGGCTTGAAGTTGTGATTCAACCGCTGCTAAACCAGCCTCATCTTTTGCCAACTTAGCTTCTTGGAGTCGAACGAGAAGGTCTTTCTTTGGAAGTCCAAAAGTGTCTGTATCCAGTGTATTGATTTTATCAATCAAGGCTTGATATTTCTTATCTAGAGCACTGGTTTCAACAGGTTTGACACTTTCATCAATATGGATATATTGCTTATCAAAGAGATCAAGGGTTGCAAGATAACCTGCTGTAGAGTTAGTTGCCAGTTTCTTCATGTTTTCAGTAAACTGGCCTAAAGCTAACTCAATCTGTCTTTGTTCGATAGGCTTGTCTTTGTAGATACTTCTGCTATCAGCTAGAAGTTGATCTACTTTTTCCAAGACTGCCTTCTCATCAAAAGCTCCAGGTTGATAATTGGATTGTAGGGCTGGAATCTTGTTTTTCAAAGCCACTTCATATCCCTTAGTTTGAACCTTGATGTAGTGATTGTGATCGCCATGAGGAATCACAAAACTACCATTTTCTACCTGTAAGCTATAAGGAGACACACCATCTCGCAAAGCAGTGGTATAGAGTTCATTTAGGAAATCAAGTTCTGGATTGCCAGTTTGTAGCGGAAGACGCACATGTTCCTTACGAACAGCATATGGGTGGATATGAGTTGGATCGTAGGCTTGGTCTGGATTTCCAAAAACAAAGAATCCGTTTGAAATTCTAATCGCTTCAAGTGGAACTCCGTATGTTTTAGAAATATAAGCAATTTTTTCTTCATCGCTAGCATCTCTTGAGAAAGACTCTACTGTTTTAGCAAGAGGTTTTACAGGTTCTGCATCATGATGTGTTTTCAGATGATCCTGTGCGGCCTTAATTTGCTCTGCTGTCAAATCTTTCTTGAAGAAGTAATGATTATGATCACCATGACTCATGACAAATCCTTGATCATCCTCACTTATGACACGATCGGCATCAAAACCGTGATCATGGTCTTCATCATGATGGTGTCCATGATGATCTTCATCGTGATCGTCATCATGAGCTGGATTTGGTGTTGCTGTATTTGCCCCTTTCAAGTGGTCTTGCGCTGCCTTGATTTGATCAGCAGTCAAATCCTTCTTGAAGAAGTAATGGTTATGATCACCATGACTCATAATAAAGCCTTGATCATCCTCACTTATGACACGATTAGCGTCAAAACCGTGATCATGGTCTTCATCATGATGGTGTCCATGATGATCTTCATCGTGATCGTCATCATGAGCTGGATTTGGTGTTGCTGTATTTGCCCCTTTCAAGTGGTCTTGCGCTGCCTTGATTTGATCAGCAGTCAAATCCTTCTTGAAGAAGTAATGATTATGGTCGCCGTGACTCATGATAAATCCTGCTTCATCTTCCGCAATAATACGATTGGCATCAAAGCCGTGACCTTCTTCTTCATGTTCCTCATGTGAAGCACCTGGATTGACTGGAAGAGATGGCGAAGGTGCTACTAGACCATTGTTAGGAAGAGTCGGTTGACCAATTTGATTCTCCTTAAGGATGTAATGGAAATGATCACCATGTCTTACAATATAAGCTGTAGCTGTTTCTTCAACGATATCTTTTGGATTAAAGATATAGCCATCAGAAGTTGAAGAGAGTTCCTTACTTGTCGTTGAAGAAGAAGGATTACTTGAAAGACTTCCAAGACTAGACGCTACTTTATTAGGTTTTTCATTTGTAGAGACCGTAGAACCAGTTCCACCGATAGGCACCATTCTAGCAATCTTTTCTTCTAAAGGAGAGAGTTTGCTGTAAGGAATAAAGTGATAATGATCGCCATGCGGAATCGCAACTCCATTTGGTGTACGACTGATAATCTTAGCAGGGTCAAAGACCAAACCATCTGATTCACTGTAACGTTGGTCACTAGGTGAATCATAGAGTTCCTTCAAAAGACTTTGGAGATTCTCAACTTTGCTTTCTGGCTTGCTAGTTGAGCCTTGCTCTATAGCTTGAGTATTATTGGCACTAGCTGTTGAAGAATAGCTTAGCTGACTTGGTTGCGTATTTTTACCAGCCAGATGAGCTTTTGCTGCTGCTAATTCACTAGCAGACAAATCACTTTTTGGAATGTAGTGATAGTGTCCTCCGTGAGGAACGATATAAGCATCACCAGTATCTTCAATAATATCAGCTGGATTAAAGACATAACCATCATCTGTCGTATAGCGTCCCTGAGACCTTGCTACAGCAACATCAGAGCTGACCTTCTCATTATCTTTGACGTGTTCTTGTTTTTGACGATTGATTTCATCTTTGGTTCGAACATTATCAGCATGAGCTGCATCTTTCAGGTAAACATAATATTTTCCATCGACCTTGATGATATAACCACCCTTGACCTCATTGACAATATCTCCATCCTTAAGTTGGTAGTTTGGATCCTTCATCAAAAGTTCTTCACTAAAGAGGGCATCATAAGGAACTTTCCCATTATAGTAATGATAGTGATCACCGTGTGACGTCACATAGCCCTGATCTGTAATTTTGATGACAATTTGCTCAGCCTGAATTCCTTCTTTCTGGCTAACCTGATCTGGTGTCAAGTTTTCACTTTTCTGACTTGACTGGCTGCCATCCACATAAGAAACACGATTATTGTCTTTATTTTCCTGCGAACGATGCTGGTTCAGTGCATAGACACAAAGACTCAAGGATACGATAACAGCTGATCCAGCTGCTATATACTTTTTACTGAATTTCATAAATCCCTCATTTCAATAAATGATGAAGCTTTTTCTTAACTTCTTTTTATCGGTTAAACAGTTTTTCTAAACCGGTTATTTAACCATTTAATTAACCAGTAAATAGTTTACCTTTTTTAAGTTTATCTGTCAAGATTTTTAGTGAAAGATAATAAAATTATTACTTTAAGAATCCTTTCTTCATTTTTAATTCAGGAAATTTCACTATTTATTAACAAATAAAAGGACATTATTCTATCCAATAATAGAACAATATCCTTTCAACGAGGTGATTATTAGTCAACATATTCTAAGATTTTATTTGCTTGAGTGTTTTAATATCATAGGTTACTAAATCCCCATTCTTATTATAAAATTGAACACCTTCTGATGAAAAAATAAGGTATTTAGAATCAATTTGAGCAATTTGTACTATTTGATTTATATGATCTTTTAAAGTAGCCTTATCTAATCCATAATCTGGTATATCATCATAATCATCTTCTTTATTTTCTGTATGTGATTTTTCTTCTTCACCAACTTTTTCGACTGAAGGATTGCTGCTAGTCGCATCTGCCTCATTTTGAGATTTATTATCCTTTGGTTGTTCATCAACTTTGTTTGAATCCGTTGCATCTTTCTTTGTTTCCGATTTCTTATCTGAAGAAACTAGGTGTGAATTAGAAGAATCATTTGTTGTTTCTTTTTCTTCACTTCTTTTAGCTATCAACTCTTGAGCTTGTTTCCACTCTTTCTCTGATAAATCAGACTGATTGATATTTCTCAATGAATCACCGCTAGCTTTTGGAATACTGAAAGATTTATCTGCCCAAATATAGGTTCCCTTTGCCAATACATCCTGAGGATCAAAAATGTATCCATCAGGAGTTGCAAACTTGCCCTCTTTAAGTGCTTTCTGAACTTCTTCCGCAGAATGGATAATTTGCCAGTTCTGCATTCCAGGCCGATTTTCAAGAGGGGTTACATTAGCAATAACAGAACCAGCATCATCATGACCTGGTTTTGACCAGACTTCAGGACGCACATCAGGATGCTGCATTACATATTTTATAGTTGCTATTTGCTCACTACTCAACCAAGAATAAGGTACGACGTGAATGTGATCGATATGTGGAATAATGAAGGAACTTCCAGTATCATACGTAGCATTGGCTGCATGCATAGGTAAACTAGATACATCTACAGCTAATCTTGGTTTAATTTCTGTATCTACAACATCATAACGATAATTATCTTTATCTTTAAGCATTAGTTCCTGCTCAGAAAAAGCTATTTGAGTAAGATCGAGTTCTTCACGTGGATAAAAATAATCTTTACCACCTTGATTAATTATATAACCAACTTTGCTATTTCTAGAAACTTTATTAGTTACTTTTTTATAATCAAACTTTGGTCTTTCCTTCTCATCTGAGTGAACTAAAGAAACGATGTCATCTGGATTTTTACCAGTTTCTTGAATCCATTTGGCAACTTCATCCAATTCGAATTGTTCTAATTCACCATATCCCATATAATGGAAATGATCTCCGTGTTTGGCAATAACACCTGATTTATCAACAGAATCGATGGAATCTTTGCTAAATATGTATCCATCACTCGTATCATAAGGTTTACCATCTAAACCTTTTCCATAAGCTTTGATTGGTTGTCCTAAGAACTTATGAACTACTTCTTTTGATACTAAAGGTTTAATATCTTTACCAATTTGATTTAATCCATTTTGCCCTTTTAACGGAATAATTCTAGCAATCTTCTTCTCTAAATCAGACATTTGTGAATAAGGAATAAAGTGATAATGGTCTCCGTGAGGCACTGCGACACCGTTAGTTGTACGTTTGATGATTTGTGCCGGATCAAAGACTAGGCCATCAGATTCCACATGTCGTTCTGATAAAGGTTTGGCATACAATTCACGTAAAAGTGTTGGAATGTCTTCCCCTTGGTCTTGATGATAAGTTGGATTGACAGTCAGATTAGGAGTTTCTGTCAAACTTGGTTGGGCTGGAGTTGTATCATTGCTATTTGGTTTACTTGAGCTTGTAGCAGAATGTGAGCTCTGTTTACCATTCCAATAAGCTTGAGCTGCAGCCAATTCCCCTGCAGACAAATCACTCTTAGGTATATAGTGGAAATGATTGCCGTGCGGTACAACAAAAGCATCACCTGTATCTTCAATCACATCTGTTGGACTAAAGACATACCCATCGTCCGTTGTATAGGCTCCTCCAGTTCCTCGATTCGGCGCCAGCGTATTGAGATTAAAATTTGGTTTAATCGTTGAACTTGGTGTTGAGCTTGTTTTCTCAGGGCTACTTGGTTTCGTATTATCAGCATGACTTTGAACTGGCTGACCGCCAATTGGCAGATTTCGAGCCAATTTTTCTTCCAAAGCAGACATTTGCGAATAAGGAATGAAATGGAAATGATCTCCGTGAGGAACTGCGACCCCATTTGCTGTACGTTTTGTAATCTGTGCTGGGTCAAATACTAATCCATCAGACTCCACATGACGTTGGCTAAGTGGCAAAGCGTACAATTCTTGAAGAAGACTAGCTAAATCCTCACTTTGGCTCTCCGGAGCTGTTGTAGGATTTTGAGGAGCTTCAGATTGACTCGTTCTCACATTAGATCTTGTTTCTCCCCTGCTCGAACGATATTCAACCGTACTTAATCGACTGCCTTTTCCAGATAAGAAGGCTTGGGCAGCAGCTAATTCACTGGCAGACAAATCACTCTTCGGAATATAGTGGAAGTGATTGCCATGAGGAACAATATAAGCATCACCCGTGTCCTCAATGATATCAGATGCATTGAAGATATAACCATCATCCGTTGTATAACGTCCTTGGGCTCTGGCAGCAACTACCGCCTGATCGTTAGAACCGCCTCCATGATTATGACTGTGTTCCTGCTTCTGACGTTTAATCTCTTCTTTTGTCCGAATATTGTCCGCATGGGCCGCATCTTTAAGGTAAACATAGTATTTCCCGTCTACCTTAATGACATAGCCACCCTTGATTTCATTGACAATGTCTGAATCCTTCAACTGATAATTCGGATCTTTCATCAGCAATTCTTCACTGATGATAGCATCATAAGGAACCTTGCCATTATAGTAATGATAATGGTCTCCATGAGAGGTCACATAACCTTGATCAGTAATCTTGATAACAATTTGTTCGGCATTGATTCCCTCTCTCTTACTAACTTCATCTGGTGTCAAGTTCTCTGCCTTTTGACCAGCTTGATCACCATCAATATAAGCAACTCGATTAGAATCTTTCTTAACGTGACCAGCTTGATACCGCCCAAGTTCATAGGAACATACACTTAGGGCAAGGACTGCCACTGAACCTGCTAGATATTTTTTATTGATTTTCATTCTTTCCTCATTTCTTAAATATATTTGATTCTCCACAAAATTATGAACCAGTTAATTAACTAGTTAATAGTTTACTCTTTTTAGTATTGCTTGTCAAGAATTTTTCGTATATACATAATAAAAATGAAAGCCTCTTTATCGAGACTTTCATTTTTCATTAGTTGATTTTTCCTTACTTACAGATGGAGGATTACTTTCTTTTTAACAAAGCAAGTAATTTTTCTGCTTCTGCCATGATACCATTATTATCCATGGTTTGAAGGCTCAAGTTATTTCGTAAACCAGATAGGCTCTCTGTCACATTGTCTTTCAAACTAGCATCCGTTACTTTAGCAAGTAGAGCTTCTACTTCTTTGAGTTTGGCTTCTACTTTTTCGGTTTCTACTTGAGGTACTTCAGCTTCGTCTGTTGTATCTTTAGATACTTCTTCTGTCTCGTCTTCATCAGTGCTCGGTTTATAAAGATTATCTACTGAAGGGGTTGAAGCTGTATGATTTTCTTTTTCATTGGATTCAGAACGGGTTGACTCGTCTGATTCATGATGATTTTCCTTATTTTCATCAGATTTACTGTCTTGGTCTGCCTTATTTTTACGAACATGGTCGCTGGCATTCCCCCAACCATTATCTGAGTGAGGACGTTCTTCAGGATGTTCAACATAATATTTTACAGTCGCAAAGAGATCCTCAAGGCTATAACCCTTAGGTGCTTCATAGAGTCCTTCGTCAAACCAACCAAATTTAATATTATGGTAATGGTCGTAATGAGGTATAATCAAGCTACCATTTTTAACTTCAACAGTATGTTGTAGATTGTAAGGAATATGATCAAGTGGAACCTTCTTAGCTGCTTTCACTTTATTATAAATTGCTTCTACTCCTTTAACCTCAGTATTTCCTGAACCCTGATTCTCTGTTGAAGGAGGTGTCAAACCTTTCTCTTTAGCATAAGCCTGAGCTGCCACTCTTTCAGCTTCAGACAAGCTCTCTTTCTTAATCCAATGACTATGGGTCATATGCGGAGTTACATAAGCATCTCCCTCATCACTGGTAATATCACGAGTGTCAAAGATATAACCATCTTCTGTTGTGTACTTGCCTGCTATTTTCGCTAATTTAATTTCATCGTCTGTATAAGCAATTTGAGCATTTGGTTTGCCAAGTCGCTCTGGATGGGTAATTGGTGCTAGGAATGCCAATAAATCATCTACCAATTTTCCTTTATTAGAAGATTCATCGTTCAAGCGTTCCGCTAATTTGTCTAGGGCTTGGAAATCAGAAACGCGACCTTTATTTTCAGATAAGGCTTTATGAGCCTTGGCCAATAAATTATATACTTTATCATAAAATTCTTGGTCACGAGGAGCGACATTTTCTTTCTTCGCAACTAGGGCATGCGTCTCTTGAGTTTTCTTAGACAAGAGATTTTCAATAGCGTCAATCTTATCCTTAGCCAGGTCTTTAGCTAGAACATAACGACTGACTCCCTTATCCTCGATAATATAACCGTCGCCAACTTTTCTAACAACCTGATTGACATCAAGTTCTGTCGGTTTATTTTCCACTGATGCTAGAGGTTTGGTAGTAGGGGCTGGCTTCAGAGGAGTAACACTTGGCAAGACACTGCCATTTTGCCCTTTTAACGGAATAATTCTAGCAATCTTCTGCTCTAAATCAGACATTTGGGAATAAGGGATAAAGTGATAATGATCTCCATGAGGCACTGCGACACCATTTGCAGTACGTTTGATGATTTGTGCCGGATCAAAGACGAGTCCATCAGATTCTACATGTCGTTCTGATAAAGGTTTGGCATACAATTCACTTAGAAGTGTTGAAATGTCTTCCCCTTGATTTTGATGATAAGTTGGAGTAACAGTCAGATTTGGTGTCTCTATCAAACTTGGTTGGGCTGGTTTAGCATTATCACTACTTGGTTTACTTGAACTTGTAGCAGAATGTGAGCCCTGTTTACCATTCCAATAGGCTTGAGCAGCAGCCAATTCTCCTGCTGACAAATCACTCTTAGGAATATAGTGGAAATGATTTCCATGCGGTACAACAAAAGCGTCACCTGTATCTTCAATCACATCTGTCGGACTAAAGACATACCCATCATCCGTTGTATAAGCTCCTCCAGTTCCTCGATTCGGTGCCGGCGTATTGAGATTAAAGTTTGGTTTAATGGTTGAACTTGGTGTTGAACTTGTTCTCTCAGGACTGCTTGGTTTCGTATTATTAGAATGACTTTGAACTGGCTGACCTCCAATTGGTAGATTTCGAGCCAATTTTTCTTCCAAAGCAGACATTTGCGAATAAGGAATGAAATGGAAATGATCTCCATGAGGAACTGCCACACCATTAGCTGTACGTTTTGTAATCTGTGCTGGGTCAAAGACCAATCCATCAGACTCCACATGACGTTTGCTCAGTGGCAAAGCGTACAATTCTTGAAGAAGACTAGCTAAATCTTCATTTTGACTCTCAGGAGCTGTTGCAGGATCTTGAGGAGTCTCAGATTGACTCGTTCTCACACTAGATCTTGTTTCTCCCCTGCTTGAACGATATTCAACCGTACTTAATTGACCACCTTTTCCAGATAAGAAGGCTTGGGCAGCAGCTAGTTCACTGGCAGACAAATCACTCTTAGGAATATAGTGGAAATGATTGCCATGAGGAACGATATAGGCATCACCCGTGTCCTCAATGATATCAGAGGCATTAAAGATATAACCATCATCCGTTGTATAGCGTCCTTGAGCTCTGGCTGCAACTACTGCCTGATCATTAGAAGCACCCCCGTGATTACTACTATGTTCCTGCTTCTGACGTTTAATCTCTTCTTTTGTACGAATATTGTCCGCATGGGCGGCATCCTTGAGGTAAACATAGTATTTCCCGTCTACCTTAATCACATAACCACCCTTGATTTCATTGACAATGTCTGAATCCTTCAACTGATAATTCGGATCTTTCATCAGCAGTTCTTCACTGATGATAGCGTCAAAAGGAACCTTGCCATTATAGTAATGATAATGATCTCCATGAGAGGTCACATAACCTTGATCCGTAATCTTGATAACAATTTGTTCGGCGTTGATTCCCTCTCTCTTACTGACTTCATCTGGTGTCAAGTTCTCTGCTTTTTGACCAGCCTGATCACCATCTATATAAGCTACTCGATTAGAATCTTTCTTAACTTGACCAGCTTGGTAACGACCAAGTTCATAGGAACAAACACTTAGGGCAAGAACTGCCACTGAACCCGCTACATATTTTTTATTGATTTTCATTCTTTCCTCATTTCAATTCTTCTGCTAAAACACTCATATTTTCTTCAAGATTTTCGAGATAAGTCTTGTCATTTTGTGGGTCTGCCTCTAAAGGATTCAGAGTTTTAAGCCCCACACCTGTTGATTTGACAAGAGTTTCAGCTACTTTTGAAGAAGCATTACTTTCTGTAAAAATCGTCTTAACCTTATAGGTCTTAACAAATTCCTGAATTTCTGTTAGTTGTCTTGGACTTGGTTCTTGTTCAGGAGAGATGCCTGCAATACCAAGTTGATTAAGTCCAAATCGCTTAGCTAGATAAGAAAAGGCTGTATGCTGGGTTACAAATGTTTTCTGACTCGCTTTTTCAAATTTAGGTTGGAATTTCTTAGTCAATTCTTGAGCTTTTTTGATAAAAGCTTGCGCATTTTTTTGATAAGTTTCTTTGTGTTCACTATCAACCTCTGAAAGTTTATCAGCGATAATCTGAGCTTCTTCTCCAGCTTTTTCAGGATCTAGCCAAGTATGAGGGTCATAAAGCGTTTTTTCATCAACTCCATCACCTGCTTCCACATCTTCTAGACCAGGGACACGATCCAAAGTCATTCCCTCTGAAGCCTCTAAAACCTTCACTTTAGATTTTTTTAGATTGGGATCTAAACTTCCTGCCCAAGATTCTAGCGTATGAGAATGGTAAACAAAGACATCTGCATCATAGATGGCCGCGATGTCATTTGCCGAAGGTTCAAAGGAGTGAATCCCACTACTTGACTGAATCATTCGAACATCATTCAAGTCACCAGATACTTCCTTTACCATAGCGTAGATAGGATAGAAACTGGTCACAATTTTCATCCCTTTCCCTGTCTGGCTTTCCTTTTGACCACAAGCCCCTAAACACAAAAGAAAGACACTTAACAATACTAAAAATAAACTTTGTTTTTTCATGGATAACCCCTTAACTATTTAATTAACTGGTAAACATTCTACTCCTAAAAATTTAATCTGTCAAGCTATTTTAAGAAAAAAATTGAAATTTCTTTCACATATAAAAATCTGCTGAGTGTCAACAACTCAACAGATTCTCACTTTATATACTCAATGAAAATCAAAGAGCAAACTAGGAAGCTAGCCGCAGGCTGCTCAAAGCACGACTTTGAGGTTGCAGATAGAACTGACGAAGTCAGCTCAAAACATGTTTTTGAGGTTGTAGATGAAACTGACGAAGTCAGCTCAAAACACTGTTTTGAGGTTGTAGATAGAACTGACGAAGTCAGCTCAAAACACTGTTTTGAGGTTGTAGATAAGACTGACGAAGTCAGTCACATATATACGGCAAGGCGAAGCTGACGTGGTTTGAAGAGATTTTCGAAGAGTATTATTCTTCTATGGTAGAATGCTTATAGCCATAAGTGAAGTAAATAATACTTCCTACTAACAACGCAACTAGGAAAGCAATCCAAGTTTCCATATTATACTGTAACATAAAGGACAAACAAATGATGATTGATAAAATTGGTAATAATGGTACCAGTGGTGTTTTAAATTCTCCAGCTTTGGGCATCCCCTTTTCTCTCCGTAAGCGAATCAAGCCGTAAGCAAGCATAATCAAGTAGGCCAAGGTACAAATGTTTAAGAAGGCTGCGATACTGGCTAGTGGGAACATTCCTGCAGCTACTGCTGAAGCTAGACCTGTCAAGATAGTAGCATTCTTTGGTACCTTGCTAGTCTTCGTTAGTTCTTTAAAGGCGGCAGGCATCAATCCGTCACGCGCTAAACTGTAAATCATACGTGATAGGGCATAGGTCATCGAAATACAAACTGTAATCAAGGTCAAGATAGCCACTAATGACACATAGTTGGCTGCCCAACTAATCCCAACGCTACGAAGAGCAAAGGCAACGGCATCGTCGACATTTAGATGGCTATAATGGACCACACCAGTCAAGACAAGCGTCACCAAGGCATAGAGAATAGTTACGATAGAAAGCGATAAGACAATCCCTCTAGGAATATTTTTTTGAGGAGTCTTGACCTCATCTACAGCCATAGAGATGGATTCGAAGCCTAAAAATCCAAAGAACATTAAGGACGCACCAGCCATAATACCAGTACTAGCACCATAGATTTGTCCAAAACCATAAGGAGCAAAATTGCTCCAATTATCAAGCTTAATATTCCAAATTCCTACTAAAACAAAGAGAGCTAAAGCGGAAAATTTCAAAATAACTAGAATAGAATTAAAGCGTAAGGCTGCTTTAGCATTGAGTAAAACAAGTGAGGTCACCAAGACCAAGACAAGAATAGGCAATAAATCAACGAAGGTCCCTGCTTGAGGATTAAAGGTTCCATTTAAAGCCTGAGGAAGGGCTATCCCGTATTGAGAAAGCAATCCTTTAAAATAAGCTGCCCAACCCGAAGCTACGCCTGATATGGCTGTCATGAACTCCATCATGGTTAACCAACCAGCCAACCAGGCAGGGAATTCTCCTAAAATAGCATAGAGATAACTGTAGGCACCACCTGTAGCGGGTACCCGCGAAGCAAATTCTGCAAAAAAGAGGGCTGATAATCCCACACACAAGGCAGAAATGACTATTGAAATCACTAGTGCTGGACCAGCAAGCGTTGCAGCTGCAGTACCTGTAATTGTAAAGACACCTGTCCCTACCATGGCTCCGATACCCAGCAAAATCAAATCCCATAACTTCAAATGCCTGTGCATCTCCGTTTTATCTAAACTAACATTTTTGGTTCTAAATATATTCATCTTTTTCTCCAAAATAAAATGATGATTCTATTTTACCATAAATATAGGACATTTGTGAATATTTATAAAATAATTTTCTAAAAAAATCTGACTACTCTCTTGTAATCAGATTTTTATCTATTCTAGTTCATTTCTTTAAAAGCTGCTTCTGCATCCGCATTACTGATAACACCAAATTGAATCTTTCCAATCTTGCCTTGACTATCAATCAGGTATTCTGTAGGAATGCTTCGAATTTGATAAGCTTGGAATGTAGTTGCTTTTGTGTCATAAAGAACTGGGATATCTTTATATCCTTGATCTTGGAACCATTGTGGGAATTGCTCGACAGTTTTTTCACCTTGAATACCTGGTGCAATGACACTAAGAATTTCAAAATCACGATCTGGTTTCGCCGCTAATTCCATCAACTCAGGCATACTTTTCTTACATGGACCACACCATGAAGCCCAAAACTTCAAGTAGACTTTTTTACCCTTAAAATCAGATAACTTAACTTCTTTGCCATCCATTGATTGCAAGGTGAAGTCTGGAGCCTCTTTCCCAACAGCAATTTGTTGCACAGGCGTTTGTTGCTGTTGTTTTGGGGCTTGTTGTGGAGCTTGAGTCTTTTTAGTCTCTTCCTCACCACAGGCCATCAATACAACTAGTGACAAGAGGCTTAAGCCAGCAAACATTAGTTTTTTCATCTTTTTCTCCTTTATTCAAAAATTCCAGCTAGAACATTTACTTGTCCTAATAGTAACAAAATTCCCATTAAAATAATGAGCAAACCACCAATTTTCTTCAGTAGCATCATATGACGCTTGAGTTTACTAAAATAAGGCATCACTACGCCTGAAGCTAGAGCCAAGACCAAGAAAGGAATAGCCATCCCCAGAGTGTAAATCAAGGTATAAATCGCTCCTTGCCAAGCGCCATTACCTCCAGAAGCCGCAAGTGCTAAGACAGAACTTAAAACTGGACCAATACAAGGCGTCCAACCAAAGCTAAAAGTAATACCGAGTAAAAAGGCTGACCAATAACGATTGGCTTCTGATTTCTTAAAAGTAAAGCTTTTCTGAACCTCTAATTTCTTAAAATGAAAAATTTCCATCTGGTGAAGGCCTAAAATGATAATAATTGTACCCATTGTATAGCGAAACCAATTTGCATAGAGAATATTACCAAAGTAACCAGCACCAAATCCAAGAATAAAGAAAATGAGAGAAATACCTGCGATAAAGCAAAGTGTTCGAATCAAGCCTGACCAAAGAACCTTTTTCCCAAACAAGGAAAAACTTTTTGCACTTTCCTGATCATCCAATAAGATACCAGTATAGACAGGTAACAGAGGGAAAATGCAAGGGGAAAAGAAGGACAAGATCCCTGCTAAAAAAACGGAGATTGAAAATACTATCGTTTCCAATAAAGAACCAACTTTCTTAATAATTCTAATCCTATTTTACTATAATCAATTTTATTTGTATGATTTCTGCTACGCAAATTGAATTAGCTTGTATTTGAAAGATTTTTTCAGGTACTAGTTCATTCATATTCTGTCCCCAAAAATGCCCCAAAACAACAAAAAAAGCCTACTGACCAAGCTAGAAAGCTTGATCCAATAGGCATTTAAAATTCAAATTATTTAACAGCGTCTTTAAGAGCTTTACCAGCTTTGAATGCTGGTACTTTAGAAGCTGCAATTTTGATTTCTTTACCAGTTTGTGGGTTGCGACCTTTACGTGCAGCACGCTCACGAACTTCAAAGTTACCAAAACCGATCAATTGAACTTTTTCACCAGCTGCAAGGTACTCTGTTACTGCTGCGAATACAGCTTCAACTGCTGCTGCTGAGTCTTTCTTAGTCAATTCTGTAGCTTCTGCTACTTTAGCGATCAAATCTTGTTTGTTTGCCATGTTAACGATTCCTCCAATTTAATTTCTAATTAACAAATATAATCATATCCTAAAATCCCTTTTAGGTCAAGTTAAAAACACTATTTCTTCCCATTTTATTTATTTTTTTAGGAGTGGTAACGTACCAAAATAGCCCAAGCGTTCTCACCCGTGTGAGTTTGAATAATGGAACCCGTTTCCAAAACAGAAATTGGCTTTTCAACATAAGCTTGTAAACTTTCTTTCATCTCTTTTGCCCAATCAGCACTACCAGAATATGAAATTCCAATCTCTGCTACAGAACGTTCAGAGAGAGTTGCTATTAACTCATCTAACCATTTTTTAAAGGTTTTAGCTCCACGACCTTTAACAATTGGCTGCAATTCATGGTCTTTCATTTGCATAACAACACGTATATTGAGAAGTGAACTCAACAATCCAGTTACACGACCAATACGACCACCTTTTACCAAATTTTCCAAAGTTGAAACGCCAATATAGAGTTCTGTGTTGTTTTTAACTGCTTCTACACGAGTTAGAATTTCCTCCATATCTTTGCCTTCTTGAGCTAACTTCGCAGCCTCAACTACCTGGAATTTCAAGGCTTGATCAGTGAAGGAACTATCAATCACCGTCACGTCGGCAGTAGATAAACTAGCACCTTGGCGTGCTGCTTCTACAGTACCTGAAAGGGCATGAGACATATGAATAGCAAGAATCTGGCTACCATCCTTAGATAGTTCTTCAAACACTTCAGCAAAGACACCTACAGGTGGCTGGCTTGTCTTAGGAAGATTTTTAGCTTCTTGCATCAACTGAAGAAATTTACCTTCTTCTTTTAAATCAGCATCAGAATAAACAACATTATCAATCATTACAGATAGTGGAACAACAGTGATATCTAATTGTTTTACTAGTTCTGGTTCAATAGTAACAGATGAATCGGTTACAATCTTAATTTTTGTCATAGTTGCAATCTTTCTATTTTAGGATTCAGATTGGTTTTCTTACTCTTAATTATATCAAAAAAAGATTAAAAATCCTAATGGAGTCATTCAAATTTTCCTTAAAAATTTGATATAATCTACTTATAAGAAAAGAGGTTCCTATGATTAAAAAAATTTATCCCGTTTTAACCATTTTACTAGGTGCTGCTATTTATGCTTTTGGGCTGACTTATTTTGTAGTTCCCCATCATCTCTTTGAAGGAGGGGCGACAGGTATTACCCTCATCACCTTTTATCTTTTTAAAATCCCTGTTTCTCTCATGAACTTGCTGATTAATATTCCCCTTTTCATCCTGGCTTGGAAAATCTTTGGAGCCAAATCCCTCTATTCTAGTTTGCTCGGAACCTTAGCCTTGTCTGCCTGGTTGGCTTTTTTTGAGCGGATTCCCCTTCATATTGATCTTCAAGGTGATTTACTGATTACAGCCCTCATAGCGGGAATTCTATTGGGAATTGGGCTCGGAATTATCTTTAATGCTGGTGGGACAACTGGTGGAACTGATATTGTAGCTCGTATTCTCAATAAATACACTCATATATCTATGGGGAAACTGCTCTTTATCTTAGATTTTTGTATTCTCATGCTCATTCTCCTCATCTTCAAGGATTTGAGATTGGTTTCCTACACGCTCTTATTTGATTTTATCGTTTCTCGTGTTATCGATTTGATTGGCGAAGGCGGCTATGCCGGCAAAGGATTTATGATTATCACAAAACGTCCTGATCAACTTGCTAAGGCGATTAATGATGACCTTGGAAGAGGTGTTACTTTTATCTCAGGTCAAGGTTACTATAGTAAAGAAGATTTAAAAATCATCTACTGTATTGTTGGAAGAAATGAAATTGTGAAAATGAAGGAAATGATTCATCGAATCGATCCTCAAGCCTTTATCACGATCACAGAAGCCCACGAAATACTTGGAGAAGGATTTACCTTTGAAAAAGAATAAAAGAGGTCTTGTAGTGACCTCAAAAGTTAGACTAAATCTTCTATCTTTTGGGGTACAGACAACCTCTTTTTTGTTTACTCAATTTCTTAAGACCAATTCCGAGCTACTTCTTCATCTGCCTTTAACTGGTCCACTAATTGGTCGACTGAGTCAAATTTGGTCATATCTCGAATACGATCAAGCCAATAAACCATAACGGTTTCACCATAAATATCTTGATTAAAATCAAAAATGTTGACTTCAAAACGTGCTTCTTCTCCATCAAAGGTCACATTTTTTCCAACACTAGCCATAGCACGATACTTCTGTCTTTGAATCTCAACATCAACCACATAAACGCCATCTGCCGGCATATAAGTACGGTCTAAAAGCACCAAATTAGCTGTTGGATAACCAATCGTACGACCACGAGCATTACCATGGACAACCATTCCTCTTGATGGAAGCGGTACCCCCAAAAGTTCTCCTGCTTCTTTCACATTTCCGTCTAAAATAGCTTGACGAATACGTGTTGAACTAATCTTTCCTTTCTCATCTTCTACAGGTGGGACGATGATAACTTCTCCATCAAAGTAATCCTTTAAATCTTCTGCCGTTTTTTTGTCAGAACCAAATGTATAATCAAAACCTGCAACAATAATTTTGGCATTCATAGCCTTGATATAGGTTGCAAAAAATTCTTCTGCCGTGAGACTAGCGAATTGGCTACTAAAATCAAGGAGATATAATTCTTCTACACCTTCGCGTTTTAATTTTCTTTCACGTTCAGCAGGATTTAAAATATGTAAAAACAAATCAGGATGATAAGGCTCTAAAGCAATCTTTGGAGATTCATTAAATGTCATAACTACGATAGGCAATAAATCCTTTCTCGCAGCCTTGTTGGCAACACGAAATAATTCTTGATGTCCCTTATGTATACCATCAAAATAGCCAAGAACTACGACTGAATCAGATGGTGTGCCAATATCTTTTTGGTTTTTTATAGGAATAGTAATAATCATAAAATAATTATATCATAGTGATAGCTATTTCTGAACCAGAAAATCTGAAATGTCCTTTTTTTAACCTGAAGTGTAGCAGTTTAGAAGAATTTTGTTTTTGAAATCTTAATAAAGAACAAGAGATTGAATTAAAAATCTTAAAATCAGAAAAACGCATCATATCAGCTACCTAAAACTTGATACAATGCGTTTATTTAAATATGAAACAATCTACTCCATTTTTCAAAATGAACATCCAGCAGCCTTTTTACTTTTTATTAATAAGTTCCTTCTTCACCTTGGCTAGTCAAGATAACAGGTCCATCTTTAGTAATCACGAATTGGTGTTCATATTGACAAGATAAACCACCGTCAATGGTTTTATGCGCCCAACCGGTCTTCATATCAGTATCAATTTCCCAGTCACCTGTATTGATCATTGGTTCAATGGTCAAAACCATTCCTTCACGGAGACGAAGCCCACGACCTGCAATACCATAGTTGGGAACCATTGGCTCTTCGTGCATGGTTGGGCCAACACCATGACCAACCAAATCACGCACTACACCGTAACCACGACTTTCAGCGTATTCTTGAATAGCCGCACCGATATCACCGATACGATTTCCAACAACAGCTTGTTCAATCCCCTTATACATGGCTTCTTTAGTTACATCCATCAGATTTTTCACTTCTTCGGACGGTGTACCAACAGCATAAGCCCAACATGAGTCTGCAAGACCACCAGAATAGCTCTGAGTGTATTTCTTCATTTGCTCAACATTGTTGAAGTTTAATTTTGAGACATTCAGGTCAGATTTAGCAATAGGACCTCCCAAAACCATATCAACTTTGAGCAAATCACCATCTTTCAAGATATAGTGACGAGGGAAAGCATGAGCCACTTCATCATTAAGAGAGCAACAGGTAGCATAAGGATAGTCCATCATTGCACCGTCAACTCCAATCTGAAGCGGAAGGAAATTTTCTTCCTTACAACGACGGCGAACGTATTCTTCAACTTCCCACATATCTACGCCAGGCTTAATCAAATCACGCAAGCCAATATGGATACTTGCTAAAAAATCACCGGCCTTATCCATAGCTTCGATTTCACGAGCTGATTTTAATGTTATCATTTTTTCTCCTAGTTTCTAATTAATTTTAACGGTTACATTTGCTTTTGAAACAATCTGGTGACCATGATAAATATCGTAATCAATAATAGCTGACCGTCTCGTATGATGGATAATACGGGCTTGAATACGCAATATATCATCTATCTGAACAGCCTGCAAAAAGTAAATTAGCATCTGCTCGATAATGAGATTGCGCCCACTATTCACAACTAAATCTTGGGTCATGTGAGTCAAGATTTCTGCCAATACACCATTAGCCAAAACACCATTCTTCTCTAGCATAAAGGGTTCCACTGTAATCACTACTTCATCATGGTGATAAGAAAGTTTTTGACCAATCTGCTCAGAAAAAGTCGGTAGAGCAGAAACTTGGGAACGACTCATCTTCTCCATGACATCTCGTCGTGTTACAACTCCAAGCAAGGTTTGATTATTCCGAACAACCGGTACCATTTCAAAGTCTTCTGCAATCATCCGTTGACTCACATTGGCAATATTTGTCGATAATCCAACCAAAAATAGACTACGAGACATGACCTTATCAATTGTAGTACTTGGTGACTTATCACCAGCATCTCTCATAGTAACAACCCCAACAACGACCTGATGTTGATTAATAACAGGGAAACGGCTGCTACGATTCTTACGTACCAAGTCCAAATAATCTTTGACTGTGTCTGTTTCCCTCAGAAAACCATACTCATGACTTGGGCGATAAAGTTTCTCAACTGTCAGAATATCAGTCTTGATTTGTACATTTGACAGGGCTTTATTGATCATGGTCGCAATGGTAAAAGTATCATTCTTGCTTCTCAGAACAGGAATCCCTTTTTGATTGGCCAGTTTAAGCACATCATCATGAACCTGAAATCCACCTGTAACCAGAACTGCATTTTCATTTTCCAGCGCTAATAATTGAATACGAGTCCGGTCGCCAACAATCAAGAGTCCCCCATCATGAAGGTAAGATAAAATATTTTGCTCAGTCATGGCACCGATTGAAAACTTACTAAATTCTCTCTCTAAACCTTCTTGTCCAGCCAGAACCTCAGAAGAGGTCACTTCAGCAATTTCAGCAAAAGTTAATCTCTCTATAGCAACTTTCTGAGATTTAACACGGATAGTACCACTTCTTGGGCGAGTCTCTACAATTCCACGGTTTTCAGCTTCTTTTATGGCCCGATAGGCCGTTCCATCACTGACTCCTAGATGGTTGGAAATGCTTCGAACACTGACTCTTTTACCAACAGGTAATTCTTCCAAATAACTTAGAATTTCTTGGTGTTTACTCATTAATTTCTCCCTTTACAAAGCGAAACTCAAGATAATCTCGCATTTTCCTTGTATAGCGATCACTTCCTTTAAACTGACGAATCAATCGAAATCCAGACTTAAGAGCAACCTTTTGGCTAGCTTCATTTTCAAGGTGGGTAATGATAGATAATTGTTTTAAACCAAGTTCCTCAAAAGAAAGTTGGCAAAGTTTTTTTACAACTTCAGTCATAAAACCTTGACACCACACATCTTTTCTCAAAAAATAACCAAGTTCTGCTTCTTTTTTAATTTCGTCTAGCTTTTCAAACTTGATTGAACCAATCATTTTTTCAGTTTTCTTGTCACAAATAGCCCATACTCCTAATGGAGATTTCATAAAATAATTGGCCATTGCATATTGGCTTTCTTCCAGACTTGCCTGAGTCGGAAAAATAAATTGGAGATTTTCGGGATTTGAAGCTATCTCATGAAAGTCTTGACTATCACTAAAAAAGAAAGGACGCAAATACAAGCGATCCGTTTCAAAAAAAGAAAACATTGCTAATTTGGTCCAAATATTCATAATCACCTCTACGGTTTATTCTTCAACAAGTGTAATATCCGCTCCTAGATTACGTAATTTTTCAATAATATCTGAATAACCACGTAAGATGAACTCAATATTTGTAATTTCAGTTTTACCTTCAGCCATCAAACCAGCAATGACAAGTGCGGCCCCAGCTCTAAGGTCAGTAGCTTTTACATTTGCCCCACGTAAACTACGTCCACCGTTATATAAAATATGGTCATTTGTAGTCGTAATATCCGCGTCCATCTTTGCTAGTTCAAAAACATGGTTTACACGTTTCTCATAAATGGTATCAATAATGGTACCACGCCCTTCCGCTGTTAACAAGAGAGGAGTAATTGGTTGTTGCAAGTCAGTAGCAAAACCAGGATAAGGAGCTGTCTTAATATTGATTGCTTTCAAATTAGACTGTTCCTCGACAAAAATGCTGTCTTCAGATACAGTCATTCGAACTCCCATTTCTTCCAACTTCGCAATGAAACCTTCTAAGTGTTCGTATAGTACATTATTAATACGAATTCCCTTACCAACTGCAGCAGCTAAGGAAATATACGTTCCAGCTTCAATACGATCTGGAATCACCTGATGACGCGTTCCGTGTAATCTTTCAACACCATCAATAATGATGATATTGGTTCCTGCACCACGGATATGGGCACCCATATTATTCAAGAGAGTAGCTACATCAATAATCTCAGGCTCACGGGCTGCATTTTCAATAATAGTACGACCACTTGCTTTAACCGCAGCAATCATCGTATTAATAGTCGCACCGACACTAACCGTGTCCATGTAGATACTTGCGCCGTGAAGTCCTGTATCTTTGGCAGATAACTTCATGTTATCTCCCTCGTAGCTGACAGTTGCTCCCATAGCTTCAAAAGCCTTAAGGTGTAAGTCAATAGGGCGAGGTCCCAAATCACATCCACCAGGTAAACCAACAGTAGCTTCACCAAAGCGACCTAAAAGACTTCCATAAAAATAATAAGATGCACGAAGACTGTTGATTTTCCCATAAGGCATTGGAATATTTTGAACACCTCTTGGATCAATCTCCAATACATCGTCATAACGCTTAACGGTAGCACCCATTAACTCCATGATTTCGACAAGACTAGCAACATCAGAAATATCAGGTACACAATCTAAAGTCACAACATCATCTGCCAAAATAATAGCCGGAATTAAAGCTACAACACTATTTTTTGCGCCACTAATGGTAATCTCACCTTGCAGGGGCAAGCCACCATTGATAACAATTTTTCTCATTTTAAATTTTTATACTCTTTCAAAATTTCTAAAAAGGTCCTACGTTAAAGTATATCATAAATTCACCCTTTTTTCTATCATTTTCAATTATATTAGCTGAATCGTATTTGTATTAACTTACCTTTTTTAAAAAGTTATGCCCCTTTTTTGCCCCCTGAACAGAAAAAAAGCCCTTCGGATCAAATCCGAGGGGCTAGAAACGTTGTTAAATCAACGGCCGAACTTTTGAATTTCAAGGTTCGGGATAAAATAGTTCACTGAACTATTTTATTTTTTAAGGTTGTAGAATGATTTCAATCCACGGTATTCAGCTACTTCACCAAGTTGGTCTTCGATGCGAAGCAATTGGTTGTATTTAGCGATACGGTCTGTACGTGAAAGTGAACCAGTCTTGATTTGTCCTGCGTTAGTTGCAACTGCGATGTCAGCGATTGTTGAATCTTCAGTTTCACCTGAACGGTGTGATACAACGGCAGTGTAACCAGCTTCTTTCGCCATTTCGATAGCGTCGAATGTTTCAGTAAGAGTACCGATTTGGTTAACTTTGATAAGGATTGAGTTAGCAGCACCTTCTGCAATACCTTTTTCAAGGTAAGAAGTATTTGTTACGAAGAAGTCGTCACCAACCAATTGAACTTTGCCACCAAGACGTTCAGTAAGAGCTTTCCAACCGTCCCAGTCGTTTTCATCCATACCATCTTCGATAGTGATGATTGGGTATTTGTTTACCAATTCTTCAAGGTAGTCGATTTGTTCTGCAGCAGTACGTACAGCTGCTCCTTCACCTTCAAATTTAGTGTAGTCGTAAACTTTACGTTCTTTATCGTAGAATTCTGATGAAGCACAGTCAAATCCGATAAATACGTCTTTACCTGGAACATATCCAGCAGCTTCGATAGCAGCAAGGATAGTTTCAACTCCATCTTCAGTTCCTTCAAAACGAGGAGCGAATCCACCTTCGTCACCTACGGCTGTTTCAAGACCACGAGATTTAAGGATTTTCTTAAGAGCGTGGAAGATTTCAGCACCCCAACGAAGAGCTTCTTTGAATGATGGCGCACCAGCAGGTACGATCATGAACTCTTGGAAAGCAATTGGAGCGTCAGAGTGAGAACCACCGTTGATGATGTTCATCATTGGAGTTGGAAGAACTTTAGTGTTGAATCCACCAAGGTAGCTGTAAAGTGGGATTTCAAGGTAGTCAGCAGCAGCACGAGCTACAGCGATAGACACACCAAGGATTGCGTTAGCACCCAATTTACCTTTGTTAGGAGTACCGTCAAGAGCGATCATAGCACGGTCGATAGCTTGTTGGTCACGTACATCGTAGCCGATGATAGCTTCAGCAATGATGTTGTTTACGTTGTCAACAGCTTTTTGTGTACCAAGACCACCGTAACGAGATTTGTCACCGTCGCGAAGTTCAACTGCTTCGTGTTCACCAGTAGAAGCTCCTGATGGAACCATACCACGTCCGAAAGCACCTGATTCAGTATAAACTTCTACTTCAAGTGTTGGGTTACCGCGTGAGTCTAGGACTTCGCGAGCGTAAACATCAGTAATAATTGACATTTTTTACTCTCCTTATGAGTTAAATTTTTTACACCTCTATAATACCTTAAAACCCCTCCTTTTTCAAGAAAAAACGTTATCTTTGTGCAAATTTTCCTTAACTTTATAAAGTAATCGCTTTCTTTTATCTGTTTTATTCTAACTTTTATGATATACTGTTTTCATGACAGATTTATCAAAACAATTACTTGAAAAAGCTCATGGTGGGCCAAAATTAAATCCAGATGAACAAAGACGCTATCTTGGCACTTTTGAGGAAAGAGTTCTTGGATATGCAGATATTGACACAGCAAATAGCCCTCAGTTAGAAAAATGCTTTTTATCTATTTTAGAAAACCTTCAGGAAAAAGCAGAACCACTATTTGTGAAGATTTCACCAAATATCGAATTTGACAAGCAAGTTTTCTACTTAAAAGAAGCTAAAGAAACTGATAGTCAAGCTACCATTGTATCTGAAGAGCATACTTCTTCTCCTTTTGGCCTGATTATCCACACCAATGCACCCGTTCAAGTAGAAGAAAAGAACCTTCGACTTGCTTTTGCAAAACTTTGGGAAGTTAAAAAGGAAGAACCAGCCAAAACATCCTTATGGAAGAAATGGTTTGGCTAAATCTTACGCATATTTAATAAACTCCCTATATTGGCAGCCGTGTGCTCCAAATAGAGACTGGTATTTTTCAAACTATCTTCTAAAGGTTCACTTTTCTCCAAAATTGAAAAAGCCGCTTGGATATTCTCAAATGGTAAGGAAGGTAAATCTTCAGCAAGACTACCGCAAATAGCAATAACAGGAACTCCGACAGGGGTTCTTTTTGCAACACCTATAGGCGCTTTCCCAGCAAAGCTTTGACGATCTAGCCTTCCTTCTCCAACAATAACCAAGTCAGCATCTGCAACTTTCTTATCAAAGTCAATCAAGTCTAGGCAGGTGTCAATTCCAGATACGATACTTGCCTGAGCAAAGGAACACAAACCGCCAGCAATGCCTCCACCAGCTCCTGCTCCTTTAAGTTTTAATGTTGCAGAGGAGACTTTTTCATAAAAATCTTGGATTGCCTTATCTACTACTGCACACATAGTAGGATGTAAACCTTTTTGTTTGCCAAAAGTGTAAGTCGCACCTTGATGACCACATAAGGGACTCGCGACATCTGCTAAAATACGAATTTGAACATCTTCAGGAATTTCATAGCGATTTTCTGTTGAAACAGAAGCTAATTTTAGTAAGGATTGACCGCAAGCCGGCAAGACATTTCCATCCCTATCATAAAATCGATAACCTAAACCAGCGGCGAGCCCAATTCCTCCGTCATTACTGGCCGTACCGCCAACGCCGATATAGATTTCTGTAATCCCTTGAGCAATGAGATGACGAATCAACTCTCCAATACCACGAGTTTGTATTTGAAGTGGATTTCGTTTCTCTAGCGGAATCTTTCCAAGGCCGACTAAGTCAGCAACTTCAAATAGTGCCAGTCCCCCTTTTTGAAAATAGCGCATGGCTTCTTTTTGTCCAAAAGGTCCTGTAACTTTGATCCATTTTTCTTCAAGGTCAATAGAATGCCAAATAGCATCTACTGTACCTTCGCCACCATCACCAACAGGACAGAGGAGACATTCTACATCTGCTATCAATTGTTGGAAGCCTCTTTTTATTGCTTCAGCTACTTGTTGAGCGGACAAGCTTTCCTTAAATGAATCTGGTGCAATTACAATCTTCATATTTTCCCTCATTCTAAACAGTCAATCAAAGGTAGAGCTTCTAAAAAATCCCTCTTGTCAACATGATGTTGTATTTCTTTTTTGAGTACCTCTTTGGCACAAAAAGCAATTCCCAGTCCTGCTGACTTCAACATTAATAGATCATTGGCCCCGTCACCGATTGCAATCGTTCTTTCTTTAGGAAGTTTTAGTTTCTCTCTCCATTTTTCCAGAGTCTCTTTTTTGACCTGGGGACTGATAATTTGTCCAACTAATTTTCCTGTTAGATGACCGTCTTTATCTTCAAGTTGATTGGCAGAGAAATAGGCAATACCGAGAGATTTTGCTAATCTATCAACTATTGGTGTAAATCCACCGGACACCAGACCAACTTGAATGCCATTCTTTTGGAGAATGGAAATGAATTCCTGGGCATTTGGAGATAGATGAATAGAGTTGAAGACTTTATCAAAGATCGAAATAGAAAGGCCTTCCAACAAGGAAACTCTTTTTCTTAAACTGCTTTCAAAGTCTATCTCTCCTCGCATTGCCCAACTTGTAATCTGAGATATTTCCTCCTCACGACCTACCTCTCTTCCCAAAAGATCAATCACTTCTTCTAGAATTAAGGTTCCATCAACATCCATAACACACAAGCCTTTTACTTGAGACATCAGTTCTCCTCTCTAAACAGCCCAAAAATCGTATGAAGCCATCATACGATTTTATCTATTAATTAACTAAACTATGGTACAAGTCAAGGTATGACTTGCAGGCTGTATCCCATGAGAAATCACACTCCATGGCTTGTTTTTGTAAGTTTCTCCAAACGTCAGGATGATTTCTATACAAGTCTAATGCTGTTTGGAAAGTCCAATTCAACCAGTAAGGTGAAAGATTGTCAAAGCTAAATCCAGTACCGTTTCCTTCGATTGGATTGAAAGCGCGAACGGTATCTCGTAAACCACCAACCTCATGAACCAATGGCAAGGTTCCGTAACGCATAGCCATCATTTGAGACAAGCCACACGGTTCAAAACGACTTGGCATGAGGAAGAGGTCACATGCAGCGTAGATTTCTTGAGCTAGTTTGACATCAAAAGTGATATTTGCTGATAGCTTGTCTGGGTAAATTTGAGCAAACCATGAGAAAGCTCCTTCAAAGGCTGAATCACCAGTTCCCAAAAGAACAATCTGAACATCTTCTTGCAAGATATGGTGCAGACTTTCCACTACCACATCAAAACCTTTTTGACGTGTCAAACGAGAAACAATTCCCACCAGAGGAACATCAGCTCTAACTGGCAAGCCAACTCTCTCTTGTAATTTTGCCTTATTCTTGGCTTTTCCAGACAAATCTTCCTGATTAAAATGATAGTCTAATAGGGTATCGGTCTGAGGATTATAAAGGTCAGCATCAATCCCATTCACGATACCAGAAACTTTACCAGACTCCATTCGGAGAATCTGATCCAAGTTACATCCGAACTGGCTAGTCATAATTTCATGAGCATAACTAGGTGAAACAGTTGACACACGGTCTGCGTAAAGAATTCCAGCCTTCATCCAGTTCAGACAGTTATTCCAGCGAAGGGTCCCATCAGCGTAGCGTTCAAAGCCAACTCCAAACAAATCCCATAACATTCCTTCTGAAAATTGTCCTTGGAATTCCAAATTATGAATAGTTAAAACAGTTTTTATTCCTTGATAGGCTTGAATCCAACGGTATTTTTCCTTTAACAAGAAAGGAATCATAGCTGTATGGTAATCATGAACATGGAGAAGGTCAGGAATAAAGTCAATCCTTTCCATAGCCTCAATGGCAGCCAGTTGGAAAAAGGCAAAGCGTTCTCCGTCATCAAAATCACCGTAAACATGACCACGGAAGAAATAATATTGGTTGTCAATAAAGTAGAAGGTTACACCGTTTAAGACGGTTTTCTTAATTCCACAATACTGTCTGCGCCAACCAACACTCACCTCAAAATGAAGAACATCTTCAATCTGATTTCCAAATTTAGCCTCTACCATGTCATAGTAGGGTAAAATTACTGCAACTTCATGTCCCGCTTTTACAAGTGATTTAGGAAGAGCGCCAATGACGTCTCCCAAACCACCTGTTTTTGAAAAGGGTGCGCCCTCTGCGGCTACAAATAAAATTTTCATGAATGAATATCCTCTGTTACTTTGCTACCTTTCTTAACGACGACTGGATGTTCTGCAGTTCCACGGATCACAACTCCATCCGCAACTTCCACACCCTTGTCCAAGATAGCGTATTCTACCTGAGCACCTTCTCCAATAACAACACGAGGGAATAAGATGCTATCTTTAACCAAACTATCCTTATGGACATGAATATTACGTGATAAAACAGAATTAGCCACTTGACCTTCAATAATACTACCAGAGGCAAACTGAGAAGTGCTTACCTTAGATGTATTAGCATAATAAGTTGGCTCTTCGTTTTTTACCTTTGTGTAAATCTTTTGGTTTGGAGTAAATAGAGAGTAGAATTTTTGAGATTCAAGCATATCTTTATTAGCTTGGTAATAAGACTCTACAGAATGAATATTTGCCAGATAACCTGTGTACTCGTAGGCAAAAGCCCCTTCTTTTGCCGCCAAATCCCGTAAAACATAACGCAATTTCTCTGGATGTTCTTTCTTAGCTTCTTCTTCTAAGCGTTCAATCAACCAAGGTGTATCGACGACAAAGATATCTGTGGACATATTGTAAACTTCATCTGATGATTTACTATCAAAGAGTTTATGAGAACGGACATGGTCTGTTTCATCCACTTCTAAGATTGCATTTACTTCTGAAATATCTTTTTTAGGTAGTTTTTTATAAACTACAGTGATTGGACCTTTTGTTGTAGTGTGTAGGTGGAATACTTGGTTCAGATCAATATTAATCAAAACATCACAGTTAAGTGACACTGTTTGGTTTGAGCCGGAACGTTTCAAATAAGTAAGAAGCTGTTGGTAGTATTCTTTTCCAACTGTACTACTTTCCACACGGGTATTGTAAATACCTAGATAGTAGTGGCTAAGAAGAGTTGACAAGCCCCACTCACGCCCTGAACGGATATGGTCAAAGACTGAACTGATATTGTCTTGTTGGAAAATACCAAAAATACTACGGACACCAGCATTAGCAAGACTTGAAAGCGGGAAGTCAATCAAGCGATATTTACCACCAAATGGCAAACTAGCTACTGGACGGTGGTCTGTCAGTGTTGACATATCATGAAAACCAACTGTGTTTCCTAAAATGGCAGAATATTTATCAATCTTCATCTGTTGCTACCCCCACTACTTCATCATATCCTACAACTTGTACTTCTTCTGTTCCATCAATTTCGACACCATCAGAAATAACTGCACCTTCACCAATAATGGCACGTTTGATTTTAGCTCCCTGACCAACAATTGCACTACTCATGATAACTGAATCTACTACTTCTGCCCCTTCGCGAACTTGCGCACCTGTTGAGAGGATAGAATGTTTAACAGTTCCATCTACGAAACAGCCATCAACAACCAAGGAATCTTCCACGTGAGCATTTGCCCCAAGGAAGTTTGGTGGTGAAATTAAGTTTCTTGAGTAAATCTTCCATTGACGGTTACGGCTATCCAAGGCATTTTCTGGTGAAATATATTCCATGTTAGCTTCCCAAAGAGACTCAATCGTACCAACGTCTTTCCAGTAACCATTAAATTCATAAGCATAAACACTTTCACCTGACTCAAGGTAATTTGGAATGACATTTTTACCAAAGTCTGACATATCGACATTGCTCTTTTCAGCAGCAACGAGCATATTGCGCAGACGTTGCCAATCAAAAATGTAAATTCCCATAGAAGCTTTGGTAGATTTAGGTTGAGCTGGTTTTTCTTCAAATTCAACAATACGATTGTTTGCATCTGTATTCATGATACCAAAACGGCTAGCTTCCTTAAGAGGAACATCAAGAACTGCTACTGTCAAACTAGCATTATTATCCTTGTGAGACTGGAGCATATCATCATAGTCCATTTTGTAGATATGGTCCCCAGAGAGAATCAAGACATACTCAGGATTGACACTATCGATATAATCAATATTTTGGTAAATAGCGTGGCTAGTCCCCTCAAACCAACGATTTCCTTCACTTGCAGAATAAGGTTGAAGAATAGAGACACCAGAATTGATACCATCTAGTCCCCAGCTTGAACCATTCCCAATATGGTTGTTGAGAGCAAGTGGTTGGTACTGTGTAATGACTCCAACATTGTTGATGCCTGAGTTGGCACAGTTTGAAAGAGCAAAGTCAATGATACGGTAGCGCCCACCAAATTGCACTGCTGGTTTTGCGATGCTTTGAGTGAGTTTACCGAGACGAGTTCCTTGCCCACCAGCAAGAATCAAAGCTAACATTTCATTCTTCATTTTCTACTCCTTTTTGGTTTTTACTTGTGACGGTTTTAGTAGGTTTCAAGCGACGTTTGATTTTCCAAACACTTGCTCCCATAGCCGGTAGGGTAAAGGTCAAGGTCTGCTCATAATCTTTCCATAGTCCTTCTTGCGTTTGCACAGTTTGATTATGTTCTTTCCAAACGCCTCCCCACTCTTCTAACTCAGTATTCCAGACTTCTTCGTAAATCCCTGCAACAGGAAGTCCGATTGTAAAATCTTTTCGTTCAACAGGTGCCATATTAAAGATACAGACTAACATATCATCCTTCTTCCCCTTACGGATGAAGGAAAGAACACTCTGGTCTCGATTATCCGCATCGATGATTTCAATACCATCATAACTATTATCAATTTCCCACAGACAGCGGTGGTCTTTATAAAACTGGTTTAGCTGAGAAGTGAAATACTTCATCTTAGCATTCATTGGATCTTCTAGGTTAGACCATTCCAACTGTTCTTCAGATTTCCATTCTAGAAATTGCCCATATTCACTACCCATGAAGAGCAATTTTTTACCTGGGTGACAAATTTGGTAAGTGTAGAGATTGCGCAAGCCTGCGAATTGATTGTAGCGATCTCCCCACATCTTGTGCATCATACTCTTCTTGCCATGAACCACTTCATCGTGTGAGAATGGTAGGAGATAATTCTCCTTGAAGACGTACATAAAGCTGAAAGTCACCAGGTTAAAGTCGTATTTACGATAAATCGGATCTTCTTCGTAGAATCGGAGGATATCATTCATCCAACCCATATTCCATTTATAGTCAAATCCTAGACCATCTGAATCCTTAGTGTCAGTAATCTGAGTAGCTGATGAACTTTCCTCAGCTATCATCATAACGTCTGGATGAACTAGTTTAATCACATCATTCAAGCGTTGAAGGAAATAATAACCTTCATAGTTGAGATTGCCACCATCTTTATTAGGAGTCCATGGAGCATCATCGTAGTCAAGATAGAGCATGTTGCTAACCGCATCCACGCGAATACCATCTAAATGATAAAAATCAATCCAGAACTTAATACTAGAGATCAAGAAAGACTGGACTTCATTCTTTCCAAGGTCAAAATTAAGTGCTCCCCAACCGTAGTTATGAGCCTTATTATGGTCTTGGTATTCAAAAGTCGGTGTTCCATCATAATAAGCCAAGGCATCATCATTAATAGTAAAGTGACCAGGTACCCAGTCTACAATAACGCCTATATTGTTTAAGTGACATTCCTCAACAAAATCTTGAAACTCTTCAGGACGACCATAGGCATGCTCTAAAGCAAAGTAACCCATAAGCTGATAGCCCCAACTCAAACCTAGTGGGTGAGACATCAAAGGCATAAACTCAATGTGAGTATAATTCATCTCAACCAAGTAAGGAATGAGTTCATCTTTCAATTGAGCAAAACTATAGGGGCTGCCATCAGGATTTCTCTTCCAAGAGCCAGCATGAGCCTCGTAAATATTGACAGGACGCTCTTCAAAGCTCAAACGTTTTCTACGAGCTAGCCAAAGACCATCCTTCCATTTCTTTTCTGGAATATCTGTTAAAATAGCACCAGTCCCAGGTCGTGCCTCATACCGTACAGCCAAAGGGTCAATCTTCATCAGCTGATGACCATTTGCACGCGTGATATGGTACTTATAAATTTGGCCTTCTTGAGCAAGACTGGTAAAGACTTCCCAGACTCCAAATTCATTCCGTTCCATCGGAATTTGATTTTCAACCCAATTGGTGAAATCCCCTACCAAGTGAACAGCCTGAGCATTAGGCGCCCACACACGAAAAGTATAGCCATACTCTCCATTTTTTTCTTCCCTATGAGCTCCCAGATAGTGCTGGAGGTGAAAATTTTCACCTGTCACAAAGGTTTCTAAAGCTTGTTTCTTATCCATACACCCTCCTAAATCTGTAAGCGTTTTCCATAGATTTATTATACTACCTTTTTAGGGAAGATTCAAGTAAATTACGGAATTTGCAAAAAAATCTTTTGAAAGTCTTCAACAAATTCACTGATGTGTTCACTTGTAAATCAATAAATTTTCAGAAATGATTTGAAAACGAATTGTTTTTTTAATAATACTATCATAAAGTTCGTTATTTAGCTAACAAAAATATAATTTTAAGTAAAAAAAATAAATCAGGAAATGAATCTCCTGATTTTATTAACAGATAAAGCACCACAAATGAATTTAAATTGTAAATCTATTCTACAAAACTTTAAAGACGCTGGCACTGACGCCACCAACCATGTCTTTATCACTTAAATGGCTATTGGTCACCAATAGTTCTAGATTTCCAGCATTTTCAAACTGGAAGTCTTGCCCTTTAGCATTAAATGCAACCAGTAAATGTTCTTCCCCTTGAACCTCATAAACAATCCAACCACTATGTTCATGGGCTGAATGAACAAAAACATGATGGTAAATCTCATCATAAGTTGGGTAAGAAAAGGCACTGCTTTCTGTCTTCAATCGAATCATCTGACGGATAAACTCAATACTATCTTGACGCTCATTAATCAAGTCCCAGTTCACTTGATTCACACTATCAGGAGCATTATAGCTATTCATAGCACGTTCTCTATCATCATGGGTCAGCTCACCAGTCGCAACCAGTTTGGTACGACCAAATTCTTGACCGATTTCCATAAAGGCCATCCCTTGCATGAGTAGGTTCATAGCTGTGGCTGTCTCAACCTTGCGCATGATTTGTTCTGAACTTTGGTCTGGATGTAGTGTTGCCAACAAATCGTGAAGATTGTAATTGTCATGGGCCTCTACATAGTTAAGCACTTGGTTTGGATGTGTATAAGTACCTAATTCACGACTGCCTAGAATTGCTTTGGCTAGAATTGGCTCTGTCGCAGCACCACTAACAAAACCTGACTTGATAGCACCATAAACTTCTCCACCTTTGACAGCATCACGCTGATTGTCATTAAAGAAACCAATATTTGGCATCTGGTAGGCATTGTCTTTCTTGGCCTTATCATAAGGTGCAAGACCTGTTCCCATATCCCAACCTTCTCCATAAAGGATAATGTTAGGGTCGATTTCATCCAAACTCTGACGAATCATCTGCATGGTCTTGACATCATGAATCCCCATCAAATCAAAACGGAAGCCGTCAATATTGTATTCCTGCACCCAGTATAGGAGAGAATCAATCATATATTTGCGGAACATTTCGTGTTCACTGGCTGTCTCATTTCCAACACCCGTTCCATTCTGGAAAGTACCATCTGGATTCATACGATAATAGTAATCAGGGACAGTTGTTTGGAAAGGTGCATCAACAACTGAGAAGGTATGGTTATAAACCACATCCATAATGACACCAATACCCGCATCATGATAGGCTTGAACCATGGTCTTCAAATCACGAATGACCTGTGCTGGATCCTCTGGATTAGTTGAAAGGCTCGTTTCTGGTGCGTTATAGTTTTGTGGGTCATAACCCCAGTTGTAGGTTACATTCCCATCTGCATCATACTCTTTATGACGATCTGCAATTGGTTGCAACTGAACATAATTGTAGCCCAGCTTCTTGATGTAATCAAAAGCAGTTGACTGACCGTACTGGTTAACAGTTCCAGACTGGGCAGCACCCAAGAAAGTTCCTCGAAGATGTTCATCCACACCTGAGGTCGGTGACTTGGTCAAATCACGAATGTGCATTTCACAAATAACTGCCTTACACGGATTAGCCAAGCGCCAAGTAGCCTCAGAACCATGCTTGACCTCAAAGTTTGCAACTTGCTTTTCTGCATGACTTAGAATAGCTGACCGTTTGCCATCAGGACTGGTTGCAATCGTGTATGGGTCGCGTGTCAGTGTTTGGTGATGAGGGAATTGGACTTGATACTGATAAGCCTTACCAGTTAAATCTTCCTCAACATCCAAACTCCAGACACCGATTGTATTGTCTTTATGGTTATAAGAGTAGCTATTGCCTCTTTCCATCTCAAAAGTCTTCCAAACAGGAGCATCGTTAGCAGCAGATTCGTAAACGACAACCTGCACTTCTGTCGCTGTTGGAGCCCAAAGAGAAAAATGAGCCTGATTATCCTCTACACGGCACCCCAATTCCCCTTGGTAACCCCAATGATGGTCAAAACTAGCACTGTTAATGGCCTTATCAAAGGCAAAAGGATTTTGATTCTTATAGAAAGGACTGGCAATAGCAGGATTTTCAGAATAATAAATCCTATCATCCCCTTCCAAAATCCAGACTTCTGTTAAAAGAGGATAGTGATTAAAACGGATAGCATACTCTTTACTAGTTTGGCCTGTATGAACCACAAAATTCAAGCTTTCTAGGGCATGAGCACTTGGGTGTTCAAAACAAAATAAGGCGCCAAAATAATCTTCTTTGTAGGTCAGCAAATCAATTCGTTGATCCTGACTTTTTACAAAAGAGCAAGTATCGTATTCTCCATTCTTACGATGGTAATGAATGCGCATAGGGTAGTTATACATTTTTTATTTTTCCTTTTTACTTCTATTTTCTTTCTATTTTTCTAATAAATTCTTTACCGATTTTGTCCCGATTAACAAACATAGTCATATTATCTAAACTCTGTTTTTAAACGATTATTACAAGCTTTCTAGCCAAGCTTCATCTCGAACCTCGATACCAAGTTCTTGTGCTTTTTGCAGTTTACTTCCAGCATCTGCTCCTGCAACGACGAGGTCGGTCTTTTTAGAAACACTACCTGTAACTTTGGCACCCAGACTTTCGAGTTTACTTTTAGCTTCTGAGCGCTTGAGCCGTTCCAATTTTCCAGTCAATACAACGGTCAAACCTGACAAGGCCGCATCTGCCACTACAGTCTGACCTTTATAATCCAGATTGACCCCAGCTTCTTTCAATTCTCTTAGGAGAATTTCAGAGCCTTCTGTCGCAAAATAAGTCTGGAGACTCTTGGCAATCACAACACCCAAACTTTCAATACTGGCCACTTCCTCTGGATCTGCCTGAGCCAGATTTTCAATCGAGTGAAAATGTTGGAGTAAAAGCTGACTGGCCTTGCTTCCGACATGACGAATTCCCAAACCGAACAAGAGTTTCTCGGCAGAATTTTCCTTAGATGCTTGGATAGCCTGATACAGTTTAGAAGCAGACTTTTCCTTGACCCCCTCTAAAAGTAGGAAATCCTCTTCTTGCAAACGATAAATATCCGCCACATCCTTAACCAGATTAGCAGAAAAGAGTTTCTCAACTACTGATGGACCAAGGCCTGTAATATTCATGGCATCTCGAGAGGCAAAGTGGATCAAACCTTCCATGATTTGAGCAGGGCAACGCGGATTTATACAACGGAGAGCCACTTCATCTTCAAAGTGCAACAAGTCAGACTCACAACTTGGGCAGTTTGTAGGGATATCTAGTTTTTCTTCAGAAACCCGTTTGGACTCTACCACACATAAAACGGCAGGGATGATGTCGCCAGCCTTATATACGATAACCGTGTCGTCTTTGCGGATATCTTTTTCAGCAATATAATCCACATTATGCAGGGTCGCACGGCTAACAGTTGTACCAGCTAGCTGTACTGGTGTTAAATTCGCAGTTGGGGTTACAACACCCGTACGGCCAACTGTCCAGTCAACTGAGAGTAGTTGAGCTTCTTTTTCTTCAGCAGGAAACTTGTAGGCTACTGCCCACTTTGGAGCCTTAACGGTAAAACCAAGTTCTTCTTGGCTTGCTAGGTCATTGACCTTGATCACCACCCCATCAATATCGTAAGGCAGAATTTCCCGTTCTTGTCCTACTTCTTGGATAAAATCCCAGATTTCATCTATATTTTCAGCCAAGATTCGCTTAGGATTGACCACAAAACCAAGTTGTTCAAGGTGCTTCAAAACCTTTTCTTGGCTATCACGAGTTGAAGGGCTGGCTTCTTGATAGAGGAAAGTCGCAAGATTGCGCTTGGCTACTACTGCTGTATCCAACTGACGTAGTGTGCCTGCTGCCGCATTACGAGGATTGGCAAATTCAGGCTCTCCATTTTCTTGGCGAGCTTGGTTAACCTGGTCAAAAGAAGCGCGTGGCATGTAACATTCCCCACGAACTGTAATATCAAGTTCTTCTGGCAAGGTCAAAGGAATGTCCTTAACACGCTTAAGATTTTCTGTGATATTCTCCCCAATAGAACCATCTCCACGCGTTGCAGCTGCAACTAAAATCCCCTTTTCATAAGTCAGCGAGATAGACAAGCCATCGATTTTCAACTCACAAATATAGGTTGGATGGGCCACTTCCTTACGAACACGCGCATCAAAAGCTTCAAGCTCCTCACGTGAAAAAGCATCCTGCAAACTATAAAGAGGATACTGATGACTGTATTTTTCAAAACCATCTAAAACCTTGCCACCAACACGATGGGTAGGACTGTCTGCTAGCACTTGATCTGGATAGGCAGTTTCTAACTCAACCAACTCTCGGTAAAGGCGGTCGTACTCACTGTCTGAAACCGACGGATTGTCGCTGGTATAGTATTCAGTCGCATAGCGATTGAGCAAGGCGACTAACTCATTCATTCTTTTATTCATAAAACCATTTTACCATAAATTAAGCCCTCCTCACAATGGAGAAGGGCAGAAAACTTAGAAATCTTACACCTGCTCTGATAATTCTTCCCACTCAAGCATAGCTTCTTCCTGACGGTGACTGATTTTGTCCAGCTCAGCCTGCAATTCCATGAGTTTACCTGCATCGTTTGTTTCCAACATTTGTTCAGAAATGGCTTGGCTTTGACTTTCTAGCTCTTCAATTTCAGCTTCTAGACTTTCGATTTGTCGCATGAGCTTACGAACTTCTTTTTGACTTTCTTTCTGAGCTTGATAGTCATTAACTGGGCTTGCTTCTTTTGCTTGGTTGATAGTTGAAGCTTCCTCAGCCTGAGTCATTTCTACTTCTGCTTTCTTATCAACATAGTAGTCGTAGTCTCCAAGGTAGAGAGTCGAGCCATTCTCAGACAATTCCAAAACATGAGTTGCTACACGATTGATAAAGTAACGGTCGTGGCTGACGAATAGAAGAGTTCCATCAAAGTCAATCAAGGCATTTTCTAGCACTTCCTTGCTATCAATATCCAAGTGGTTGGTTGGCTCATCCAGAATCAAAAAATTATTGTTTTCCATGGAAAGTTTAGCCAGAAGTAAACGGGCTTTCTCCCCACCAGACAGCATGCCGACTGATTTTTTAACATCATCACCAGAGAAAAGGAAGGCACCTAGACGGTTACGGATTTCAACTTCTGGTGTCAGTTTAAAATCATTCCAGAGTTCATCTAATACAGTATTACTTGGTATCAGCTTGCTTTGGGTTTGGTCATAGTAACCAACCTCAACATTAGCCCCAAAGCGCTTTTCACCCTTGATAAAAGGAATCTGCTCCACAATAGACTTGATAAAGGTTGACTTTCCAATGCCGTTTGGTCCAACAATAGCAACAGCATTCATCTTACGAAGATCTAAGTTGATAGGCTCTGACAGTACTTCCCCATCATAGCCAATAGCTGCATTTTCAACAGTCAAAACAACATTGCCCGACATTTTCTCAGACTGGAAGGTCATGTTGGCTGATTTCTTACCAGTTTCAGGCTTGTCCAAACGTTCCATTTTTTCCAGTTGTTTGCGTCTAGATTGGGCACGTTTAGTCGTTGAAGCTCGGACTAGATTGCGATTGACAAAGTCTTCCAGAGCAGCTATTTCCTTTTGTTGTTTTTCATAGTTTTTTGCTTCAGTAGCTAACTTCTGCTCCTTTAATTCAACAAAACGAGAGTAATTACCCACATAACGATCTAAAGAATTCTTGGTCAAATCTAGCGTAATTGTCGCAACCTTATCTAAGAAATAACGGTCGTGGCTGACAATAATAAGGGCACCGCTATAATTTACTAAGTAATTCTCTAGCCAGGCTATAGTTTCAATATCTAAGTGGTTAGTTGGCTCGTCCAAGACCAAGAGATTTGGCTTTTCAAGGAGCATTTTAGCAAGTGCCAAACGAGTATTTTGACCACCCGAAAGCTCAGCAATTTTCATCTGCCACATAGACTCGTCAAACTTGAATCCATTCAAAATCGCTCGTATATCAGCTTCATAGGTAAAGCCACCTGCCTGACGAAAATTTTCAGATAAGCGGTCGTAATCTGACATCAGTTTATTCAAATCATCACCAGACTTTTGACCCATCTCTAACTCCATCTGACGCAGTTGTTTTTCCGTCCGAAGCAAGTCATCAAAGACATGCAGCATCTCATCATAGATGGTATTTTCAGACTCAAAACGGCTATCTTGGGCTAGGTAAGACAGAGAAATATCTTTTTTCTTATTGATTTCTCCACTAGTTGGCTCCTCTTCTCCAACTAAGATCTTTAAAAGAGTAGACTTACCTGCACCATTTTTCCCAACAAGGGCTATCCGATCACGTTCATCAACCTGCAGATTAATATTATCGAAAAGAACCTCTCCTGCAAAAGAACGTTCAATTTTATTAGCTTGTAAAATAATCATACAAACAGTATAGCATGTTTCCCTAAGGCATTCAAGACTTGATAAATCAGCATATGACACCACTATTCTGAAAATTATGCTAAGGTTTTACTAAAACGCTAAAAAGTGCTATAATGTGAACGGTTAAAACAATTTACAAAAGGAGAATTTTAATGTCTTACCAAGAAAATTACCAGAAATGGGTTGATTTTGCGGAGCTTCCTGACTACCTTCGTCAAGATTTGGAAAATATGGACGAAAAAACGAAGGAAGATGCCTTCTATACAAATCTTGAATTTGGTACTGCAGGTATGCGTGGCTTGATTGGTGCTGGTACAAACCGTATCAACATCTACGTTGTTCGTCAAGCTACTGAGGGATTGGCTCGTTTGATTGAGTCTAAAGGTGGAAATGAAAAAGAACGTGGTGTCGCAATCGCCTACGATAGCCGTCACTTCTCACCAGAGTTTGCCTTTGAATCTGCGGCAGTTCTTGCTAAACACGGTATCAAATCTTACGTATTTGAAAGCCTTCGTCCAACTCCAGAACTTTCATTTGCAGTTCGTCACCTCAACTGTTTCGCGGGTATCATGGTCACAGCCAGCCACAACCCTGCTCCATTTAACGGTTACAAGGTTTACGGTGAAGACGGTGGACAAATGCCTCCACACGATGCAGACGCTTTGACTACTTATATCCGTGCAATCGAAAATCCATTTGCAGTTGAAGTTGCTGATGTGGAAGCTGAAAAAGCTTCTGGCTTAATTGAAGTTATCGGCGAAGCTGTTGACGTAGAATACCTTAAAGAGGTTAAGGACGTAAACATCAACCCAGCCTTGATTGAAGAATTTGGTAAAGACATGAAGATTGTCTACACACCACTTCATGGTACTGGTGAAATGTTGGCTCGTCGTGCTCTTGCCCAAGCAGGATTTGACTCAGTTCAAGTCGTTGAAGCGCAAGCAACTGCTGATCCTGACTTCTCAACTGTAAAATCTCCAAACCCAGAAAGCCAAGCAGCCTTTGCACTTGCTGAAGAACTTGGTCGTCAAGTTGGGGCAGATGTTCTTGTGGCAACTGACCCTGATGCTGACCGTGTTGGTGTTGAAGTTCTTCAAAAAGATGGTAGCTACCTCAACCTTTCAGGTAACCAAATCGGTGCCATCATGGCTAAATACATCTTGGAAGCCCACAAAAACGCTGGAACTCTTCCTGAAAATGCAGCCCTCTGCAAATCTATCGTATCAACTGACTTGGTAACGAAGATTGCTGAAAGCTACGGCGCAACTATGTTCAACGTCTTGACTGGTTTCAAATTCATCGCTGAAAAAATCCAAGAATTCGAAGAAAAACACAACCACACTTACATGATGGGATTTGAAGAAAGCTTCGGTTACTTGATTAAACCATTCGTACGTGATAAAGATGCTATCCAAGCCGTTCTTGTCGTTGCTGAACTTGCTGCCTACTACCGTTCACGTGGTTTGACACTTGCTGACGGTATCGAAGAAATCTACAAAGAGTACGGTTACTACGCAGAAAAAACTATCTCTGTTACCCTTTCAGGTGTCGATGGTGCTGAACAAATCAAAGCGATTATGGCTAAATTCCGCAACAATGCTCCAAAAGAATGGAATGCAACAGCTATCACTGTCGTAGAAGACTTCAAGGCTCAAACAGCTACTGCTGCTGATGGCACTGTTACAAACTTGACAACTCCTCCAAGTGATGTGTTGAAATACACACTTGCTGACGGTTCATGGATTGCTGTTCGCCCTTCAGGTACAGAACCAAAAATCAAGTTCTACATTGCAGTTGTAGGTGAAACCAACGAAGAATCACAAGCCAAGATTGCTAATATCGAAGCAGAAATCAATGCTTTTGTAAAATAAAATTCTATAAAAGATGAGACAAACCAATCTCATCTTTTTTTCGTATCAAATCTAAGCAATTTTAGAAACTTTATGGCATACTAGACTTATCAATGAAAGCGAGGTAATCTCATGGAACAATTTTTAGATAACATCAAAGACCTTGAAGTCACTACAGTTGCGCGTGCACAAGAAGCTCTTGATAAAAAAGAAACTGCAACCTTCTTTATCGGTCGCAAAACTTGCCCTTACTGCCGTAAATTTGCAGGTACATTGGCAGGTGTCGTAGCTGAAACTAAAGCTCACATCTACTTCATCAACAGTGAAGAAGCAAGCCAACTCAATGAGTTACAAGCATTCCGCTCACGCTACGGAATCCCAACTGTACCAGGCTTCGTTCACATTGCAGATGGACAAATCAATGTCCGTTGCGACTCTTCAATGCCAGCACAAGAAATCAAAGAATTTGCAGGATTGTAAAAGATATAAAAAAGAAGGCACATTCGCCTTCTTTTTTATATCTCTGTCAATGGTGTTGCAGTATCTGGTGAGGTATCATAAACCTTAAAGTCTACTCCGACCCCCAGATCAGCTTGTGCTAGCTGATTGACCATGGTCATATGAGCCAGTTCCTTGATATTGTTCTCTTTAGACAAATGTCCTAGGTAGATTTTCTTAGTGCGGTTTCCCAAGGTACGAATCATAGCTTCAGCACCGTCCTCGTTAGAAAGGTGACCTAGGTCAGATAGGATTCGTTGTTTGAGTCGCCAAGCGTAAGAACCTGCTCGCAAAATCTCTACATCATGGTTGGACTCAATAAGATAGCCATCTGCATTTTCGATAATCCCTGCCATACGGTCACTAACATAACCTGTATCTGTCAAAAGGACAAAACTCTTATCATCCTTCATAAAGCGATAGAACTGCGGTGCGACTGCATCATGACTCACACCAAAACTCTCGATGTCTATATCTCCAAAGGTTTTGGTTTTGCCCATCTCAAAGATATGCTTTTGCGAAGAATCCACCTTGCCAAGATATTTACTATTTTCCATAGCCTGCCAGGTCTTTTCATTGGCATAAAGATCCATACCATACTTGCGAGCCAAAACTCCCACTCCATGGATATGATCTGAATGCTCATGGGTAATCAAGATGGCGTCCAAGTCTTCTGGTTTGCGATTAATTTCAGCAAGTAGGCTAGTAATCTTTTTACCAGACAAGCCTGCATCCACTAAAAGCTTCTTTTTTGGTGTTTCCAGATAAAAGGAATTCCCACTGGAACCCGACGCTAAAATACTGTATTTAAAGCCTATTTCACTCATTCTAGTCTTCTACTTCATCCTCCCATACTTCTTCTTTCACTGCATCCTTATCATAAGGGAGCACAATTGTGAAAGTTGATCCCTTACCGTATTCACTCTTGGCCCAAATAAAGCCATTATGCTGTTTGATAATTTCTTTAGCAATAGACAGTCCCAGACCTGTTCCACCTTGGGCACGACTTCTAGCACGATCCACACGATAAAAACGGTCAAAGATGCGTGGTAAATCCTGCTTAGGAATACCCAAACCTTGGTCTGAGATGGATAAAATCATCTGATCATCAGTCGTCTTCATAGTCACTGTGATTTTCCCACCATCTGGCGAATACTTGATGGCATTGTTGAGAATATTATCAATCACCTGTGTCATCTTATCTGTATCAATCTCTATCCAAACAGAGGTAATGGGGTAATCTCTGACTAATTCATACTTCTTCTCTTCATCTGGTCCCCTCATCTTATCAAAACGGTTAAGAATAAAGGTAATAAAGGCTGTGAAGTTAATCAGTTCCACGTCTAGGTGACTAGTTGCATTATCAATCCGTGAAAGATGGAGAAGATCTGTCACCATCCGCATCATACGGTTGGTTTCGTCTAGAGACACCTTGATAAAGTCTGGCGCAACAGGTTCTGACAAGGCACCCTCATCCAAAGCTTCAAGATAGGATTTTACACTAGTCAGAGGCGTCCGTAACTCATGGCTAACATTGGAAACAAAGAGTCTCCGCTCGCGTTCCTCCTTCTCCTGCTCCGTCGTATCATGCAAAACAGCAACCAGACCCGAAATAAAGCCAGACTCTCGACGAATCAAGGCAAAGCGAACACGAAGACTCAGATACTCACCATTAGCATCCTGGGAATCAATGATGAGCTCAGGAATTTGGGTAATCAAATCACGAAGTTCATACTCATCTTCAATCTTAAGCAATTCTAGAATACTTTTGTTGAGAACATCTTCTTTCTGAACACCTAACTGTTTCTTAGCCATGTCATTAATCATGGTAATCTTGCCACGACGATTGGTCGCAAGGACTCCATCCGTCATGTAAGAGAGGATACTGTGTAATCGTTTACTCTCTTGCTCCAGATTTTCTTGAGTCAACCGAATTACTTCTGATAAATCATTGAGATTATTAGTAATATTGGTGATTTCAGAGCTTCCCTGCATATCCAATACCTGAGAATAATCTCCTGCAATCAGGTCCTTTACCTTTTGATTGATTTGCTTCAGCCGAATATTATCCCGACGATTTTCTAGCAAGAGCAAGGTCACGACTAAAATAAAGCCAAGTAGAATGAGGATAAAGATAAAATCACTGGTTAAAACTGTATCTTTTATTAGTTTAATCATTATTTCTCATATAATAACCAACACCGCGACGTGTTAGAATATACTCTGGACGACTTGGTGTGTCTTCAATCTTCTCACGCAAACGTCTGATAGTTACGTCAACTGTTCGAACGTCTCCGAAATAATCATAACCCCAGACAGTTTCAAGCAAGTGTTCACGTGTAATCACTTGACCAATATGAGAAGCCAAGTGATACAAGAGCTCAAATTCACGGTGGGTCAAGTCTAGTTCTTCACCATATTTTTTAGCTACATAGGCATCTGGCACAATCTCCAAGTCCCCAATTTGCAGAGGTTGGGTTTTCTTTTCATCTGATTCTTGATTATCTACAGAAGCCAAGTCCGTGCGACGAAGGAGAGCTTTAACACGCGCCTGCAACTCACGATTTGAGAAGGGTTTTGTCACATAGTCATCCGCTCCAAGCTCTAAACCGATAACCTTATCAAATTCGCTGTCTTTAGCTGAAAGCATGATAATAGGTACACTACTTGTCTTGCGAATGGTCTTCGCAACTTCTAAACCATCAATTTCTGGAAGCATCAAATCCAAAATAATAATATCTGGCTGCTCGGCTTCAAATTGTTCTAGTGCCTCACGACCGTTAAAAGCAGTTACAACTTCGTAACCTTCCTTGGTCATATTAAACTTGATAATATCTGAGATTGGTTTTTCATCATCTACAATTAATATTTTTTTCATTTGTTCACCTTTTTCTCTACTATTATACCAAAAAAATAACAAGAAGGCACAATAGCTAGTCTTTGCTACTGTCTAAGTTGGCTTGTGCATAAGCCTGCCAGATTTTTTGTTGGGGTTTGGCAAGTGGGACATCCTTGAACTCTTCTGGTGAAAGCCAGCGAACTTCCCTATCTGAAAAGTCATGGAAGTCAGTCACCTGGCCTGCTACAATTTGAACATGCCACTTGCGATGACTAAAGACATGCTTGACAGTCTCAAAACAAACATCAAGCCAATCAACTTTTAAGTCATAGTCCTGCTGGAAACTCTCCTCTGGACTGGGGCCAAAGTTGACACTTTCTTCTGCAACCTGATGAAAAAGGTCAAACTGCTCTTCTTGCGAAAAGTTATCAACTTCTATCAAGGGGAAATGCCAAAAACCTGCCAAGAGCTTTTCGCTTTCATTTTTTTCAAGTAAAAATTGTCCTTGAGAATTTTTCACAACTAAGGCTTTAAGATAAATAGGAACTGGCTTTTTCTTGGGAGCCTTAATTGGATAACGATCCATAGTACCATTCTGATATGCCGCACTAAAGTCCTTAACTGGGCTTTCTTCTGTCCTAGGATTTACAGGAGCCTCAATATCTGAGCCTAAGTCCATTAAAGCTTGATTAAAGTCACCTGGCCGTTCCGGATCAATCAAGATTTCCATCATTACCTGAAAAATTTTGCGATTGCTAGGAACTCCGATATCATGATTAACCTCAAACAAGCGTGCCAAAACCCGCATAACATTGCCATCTACAGCCGGCTCAGGCAAGTTAAAAGCAATACTGGAAATCGCTCCTGCAGTGTAAGGTCCAATTCCTTTCAAGCTGGAAATTCCTTCATAGGTGTTTGGAAATTGGCCACCAAAGTCAGTCATAATCTGCTGAGCTGCAGCCTGCATATTACGAACTCGAGAATAATATCCCAGTCCTTCCCAAGCCTTCAACAAACGCTCTTCAGGGGCAGTTGCCAAACTTTCCACTGTTGGAAACCAGTCCAAGAATCGTTCATAATAAGGAATAACTGTATCCACCCTAGTCTGCTGGAGCATAATTTCAGAGATCCAGATATGATACGGATTCTTACTCCTACGCCATGGTAAATCTCTTTTGTTTTCATCATACCAGGCAAGAAGTTTCTCACGGAAAGAAACAATCTTCTCATCCGGCCACATGACGATACCGTATTCTTTCAAATCTAACATATCTCTAGTATAACACAGAAGGTTCTAACTGTCCTTTTCCTAGTATTAATACTCTTCGAAAATCAAATTCAAACCACGTCAACGTCGCCTTGCCGTAGGTATGGTTCCTGACTTCGTCAGTCTTATCTGCAACCTCAAAGCAGTGCTTTGAGCAACCTGAGGCTAGTTTCCTAGTTTGCTCTTTGATTTTCATTGAGTATAAAAAGCCTCTTCCCGAGGGAAAGAGGACTGAATCTTATTGATGAACAGCTTGGGCTGCTGTGATAAGGGTCAACTTGTAGACATCATCAGCATTACATCCACGAGAAAGGTCGTTAACTGGCTTGTTCAAACCTTGCAAAACAGGTCCAACAGCCGCAAAGCCACCAAGACGTTCAGCCATCTTGTAGCCGATATTTCCTGCCTCGATACCTGGGAAGATAAAGACATTTGCTTGACCAGCAACCGTACTTCCAGGAGCTTTCAGAGCTGCAGTTTCTGGAACGAAGGCTGCATCAAATTGCAATTCCCCATCGATTTCAAGGTCAGGACGCAAGTCGTGAGCAATTTTAGTGGCTTCAACAACCTTATCAACACTTTCACCAAAACCTGACCCTTTAGTAGAATAGCTTAGCATAGCAATTTTAGGTTCGATGCCAAACATCTTAGCTGTGATTGCTGAGTTGATGGCAATTTCAGCCAAGGCTTCTGCATCTGGATTGATGTTGATGGCACAGTCACCAAATAGGTAACGTTCCGTACCACGAACCATGAGGAAGGCACCTGAAGTACGAGTAACATTTGGACGAGTTTTGATGATTTGAAGAGCTGGGCGAACTGTTGAAGCAGTTGAGTGAATCGCACCTGACACCATTCCATCAACCAAGCCCAGGTATACTAACATAACACCAAAATAATTGACATCTTCAACCAAAACCTTGCGTGCATCTTCTTCAGACATTTTGCCCTTGCGACGCTCCACTAAAGCAGCAACCATTTCTTCAAATTTATCGTAGTGTTGAGGGTCGATGACTTCATAACCGTCCTCAATACCTTCGATTTCAAGATAAATTTTAATTTTTTCAGGATTTCCAAGCAAAACAGGAATCACTTCTGTTTCTTTTACCAAGCGTTTAGTCGCTTGAAGAATACGAGGTTCTTCCCCTTCAGGGAGAACGATACGAGCATTTTTACCAACCAAGTTGGCTTTGAGACTTTCAAAAACTTCCATGAGTTTTCTCCTTTAAGATAATAATTATACTCTGAAACTGTTTTTATAGAGTATTAGTTGATAACTGGGTAATAAGGTTGCTAAAATCATTCGGCAAGGGACTTTCTAACTGCAAGTCTTGCTCTAAAAATGGATGATAAAAAGTTAAGGAATGACAATGTAGGGCCTGGCGCTGAATTCCATCGTCTAGACTACCACCGTACAAGTCATCTCCCAACAAAGGAAAACCGATATGAGAAAAATGGACTCGGATTTGGTGGGTACGCCCAGTGTGCAGGCGAATATCGACCAAGTGAATATTTCCATAAGAAGCTACAATCTTGTAAGAAGTATGGGCATACTTTCCACCTTTAGCTACACGTCTGGTAATAATGGAGTCTTCATCACGCGCAATCGGAGCAATAATTTCCCCCTCTGCTTCCAAGTGGCCATCACCTTTAACCAAAGCAAAGTAGCGTTTTTCAATGGACTTCTTCTGCAACTGCTTGTCTAATCGTGCATGTGCATAACCGTGCTTAGCAAAGAGCATCAAACCAGAAGTGTCCCTATCAAGTCTGGTCACAATGTGAACCTGCTGATTTTCATAATTTTGCTTGACATAGTAACCCTTGATAAAATTGGCAATGGTATTGGAGTGGTTGACACTAGGAATAGAAGCCACTCCATAGGGTTTATTCAAGACTAGAAAATGGTCATCCTCATAGAGAATATCCAGTGGGCGCTCGATAGCTTCTAGAGTTTCAAAACCTTCCTCAGCGGGAATATCAATGGTAACTCGGTCTCCAATATCCAATAGATACGTCGCATTTTGTGGTTGATCATTGACCACAATAGCTCCACCTCGAAACTTAATCTTGGCCAGAAGCCCTTTAGAAACCTCGTGCTTTTTCAAAAAAGTCTTAACCTTGACATGCTCATCTGCGATAAATTCAAACCTCATTCGTCCACCTCGCCGATAAAAGCATCCTTAACGCGGTTCCAAAAACTGGTATGGCTAGGTGAGGCGACAAAGTGAATCTTATGATGGTCGATTTGATACTCAATACGCTCAATATTGCGGAAAGAATAAACGCTATTGTCAACCGAAATGGTATGGTAATCGTTTCTTGTCGGAATGAGTTCAATCTTATCCTTCTTAGGAACAATAATGGACGAACCCAGCGTTCGATAAACACGATTATTAAGACTAGCAATTTCCGTTAATTGCAAAGCTTCAATGGTAGGGTGTAAAACAGCTCCACCAAGTGATTTGTTATAGGCTGTGCTACCAGTCGGTGTCGAAACTGTTAGCCCATCTCCACGAAAACGTTCAAAGTGGACACCGTTAATCACAACATCCGCCACCATGGTTCGATCAGACCTGCGGATACTGGCTTCATTTAGTGCTCTAAAAATCTTCACTTCACCATTTTCAAGAAAAACCTTCACATTCAGCACAGGGTAAGAGACTCTTGCTCCGGTATCTAGCTGCAAATTAGTCACTAGCTTGTCCAACTCAAAATCACGGTAGTCCGTATAGAAACCCAAATGTCCAGTGTGAACACCAATGAAGCGGACCTTGTCAAGCTGGTTTTCGTACTTATGAAAGGCCGACAAGAGCATACCATCCCCACCAATGGAGATGACAATGTCCGGATTGGTATCATTGAGTATAAACTGATTTCTCTTCAAACGATCTCGCAATTCATACAAAACCCTTTGACTCTGCGGTTTTCTATTTGCTACCAGGTCAATTCGTTTACCTGTATTCTTCATCTGTATCGTCACTGTTTCCTACACCGTCATTTAATTTTCTACTCAAAGGATCAAAAAGAGCCTGGGCTTCCTGGATATCATCTCGAATTTTACCCATTTCTTCATCCAACTGATGGGCAATTTTGGCAGTAATTTCCAGTCTCTTTTTAATTTCCTCTGGGAAATCCCCTTGGTACTTGTAGTTGAGAGAATGTTCTATCGTTGCCCAGAAATTCATGGCCAAAGTACGAATCTGAATTTCCGCCAAAATGGTCTTGGCTCCATTGATGGTGTCAACCATATATTCTACTACCACATGATAGGAACGGTAGCCTGAAGCCTTTCGATGAGTAATGTAATCTCGCTCTTGTACAATCCGCATATCCTGACGCTTGCGCAAAATTTCCACTACTTCCTTAACGTCATCTACAAACTGGACCATCACACGTAAACCAGCAATATCCTGTAAATCGTGTTCTAAGGTCGCATAAGTAATACCACGACGGGCCATTTTTTCTTTTATACTCTCAATTGGCTTGACCCGACCAGTCACAAACTCAATCGGAGAATGCTTATTTTGCTTACGATATTGCTTACGAATACCACGAAGTTTAATCTTTAACTCACCAACAGCTTGAATGTAAGTATCTAGAAATTCTTCCCATTCTAAGGTCATATATTCTCCCTTGTTCTCATATTATCCTTCAAAAATATCTTTGATTTTTTCTCCAGATTTATATACAATAAATACAAAGCTATTATACCATAAATCCGCTTTCAACGATAAAGAAAAGGTAAGAAAAATGAAACATTTAGAAATTGAATTGAAAACACTCTTGAAAAAAGATGAATACAATCGTCTAAAAGACCAATTCACAGGTGTCACTCCTGTTCTTCAAAAAAATTACTACATCGACACGCCTGATTTTGAACTGCGAGAAAAGAAAGTTGCTATGCGCATTCGAACCTTTGAAGACTGGGCAGAATTGACACTCAAAGTCCCACAAAGTGTTGGAAACATGGAATACAATCAAAAATTGCAACTAAAAGATGCTGAAAACTATCTGATCAAGGAAGAACTTCCTCAGGGGCTGATTCTTGATGAATTAGATAAACATGGTATCCAGAGCAAGAACTGGCAGGTGCTCGGTTGTCTAACAACGCTTCGCTATGAAATGCAAACAGCTATTGGCCTTATGGCGCTGGATGAGAGTCAGTACTTTGATATGACAGATTACGAATTAGAGCTTGAAGTGGAAAATCACGAGCAAGGCAAACAGGATTTCCAACAATTTTTAGAGGATAATCAGATTTCCTACCAAAAAGCTCCTTCAAAATTGGTTCGATTTGTCAAAAGCATGAAAAATAGCTGAAATAATCTCCATTTTTTGGTAAAATAGAAAAGATAAAAATACACAAATCCTAGTTCATATATGCAAGACAAATATCACTGGGATTTATAAAGTTTACAGAGGACGGTCTATAATGTCAGATAGAAAAAATATGAAACTTTTCGCACTCAACTCTAACCAAGAGATTGCTCAAAAAATTTCGGATGCTGTTGGTATTCCACTCGGAAAACTGTCATCACGTCAATTTTCTGACGGAGAGATCCAAGTGAATATCGAAGAAAGTGTCCGTGGTTATGATGTTTACATTATCCAATCAACAAGTTTCCCTGTTAACAACCACCTAATGGAATTGTTAATCATGGTCGACGCTTGTGTGCGCGCAAGTGCCCACAGTATCAACGTTGTTCTTCCATATTTTGGTTATGCACGTCAAGACCGTATTGCTTCACCTCGTGAGCCACTTACAGCAAAACTAGTTGCCAATATGCTAGTTAAGGCTGGTGTCGATCGTATCCTTACACTTGATTTGCATGCTGTTCAGGTTCAAGGCTTCTTTGATATTCCTGTTGATAACCTCTTCACAGTTCCCCTATTTGCAAAACATTACTGCGATAAGGGCCTACTTGGTTCAGATGTTGTTGTCGTTAGCCCTAAAAATTCAGGTGTAAAACGTGCTCGTAGCTTGGCTGAATACCTTGATGCTCCTATCGCTATTATCGACTACCCTCAAGACGATGCAACTCGCAACGAAGGTTATATTATCGGTGATGTTGAAGGTAAGAAAGCTATCTTGATTGACGATATTTTAAATACAGGACGTACCTTCTCTGAAGCTGCTAAAATCGTTGAACGTGAAGGAGCTACAGAAATTTATGCTGTTTCTAGTCACGGTCTCTTCGTAGAAGGAGCTGCTGAACTTCTTGACAATACAAATATTAAAGAAATTCTTGTGACTGATTCAGTAGCAACAAAAGAAAAAACTCCTAAAAACGTATGCTACATTACTGCTAGTGAGTTAATTGGTGATGCTATCGTCCGTATCCACGAAAGAAAACCAGTCAGCCCACTCTTTGCCTATAACAAAAAGAAATAAGGTGATTCTTTGATTTATTTGGACAATGCTGCAACGACTCCTATGTCAGCAGTTGCTATTTCAGCTATGACCAAGGTTATGCAAGAAACCCACGGAAATCCTTCTAGTATTCATGGTCATGGTCGTCAAGCTGCTAAACTCTTGCGAGAAGCCCGTCAGGAACTAGCTCAGTTACTGGTGACAAAACCTCAACATATCTTTTTCACTTCTGGTGGGACAGAAGGTAACAATACTGCCATCATTGGCTACTGCCTTCGTCACCAAGAACAAGGAAAACATATCATCACAACGGCCATTGAGCACCATGCTGTCCTTGAAACCATTGATTACTTGGTTCAGCACTTTGGTTTTGAAGCAACCATTATCCAGCCAGAAAATCAAGAAATCACTGCCCAGCAAATTCAAGAGGCCTTACGTGACGATACGATTTTGGTTTCTACCATGTTTGCCAATAATGAGACAGGAAACCTACTGCCCATTGCTGAAATTGGCCAAATACTTAAGCAACACCCTGCTGCCTATCATGTCGATGCAGTTCAGGCTATTGGAAAAATCCCTATTCATCCAGAAGAATTGGGCATTGATTTTCTCACTGCTTCTGCCCATAAATTCCATGGTCCTAAGGGAATCGGCTTTCTCTACACATCTAGCATGGACTTTGATTCCTATATCCATGGCGGAGACCAAGAACAGAAAAAACGTGCAGGAACTGAAAATCTAGCTGCCATCGTAGGCATGGTTGCAGCCCTAAAAGAAAATTTAGAAAAGCAAGAAGAACATTTTCAACATGTACAAAATCTAGAAACTGCCTTTCTTGCAGAGCTAGAGGGAATTCAGTATTACTTGAATAGAGGAGAACATCATCTCCCTTATGTTGTCAATATTGGATTTCCTGGGCAGAAAAACGACCTCTTACTCCTTCGTCTAGATTTAGCTGGAATTTCAATCTCTACTGGCTCAGCCTGTACTGCAGGCATTGTCCAATCCAGCCATGTTCTTGAAGCTATGTACGGAGCAAATTCAGAACGCTTGAAGGAATCCGTTCGTATCAGTCTCTCTCCAGAAAATACTGTTGAAGAACTACAAACCCTCGCAAAAACCTTAAAAGAAATTATCGGAGGTTAGCCATATGGCATTTGAAAAAACCATTCAGTTAAAAAATTGTCGTTACGACTACACTCTTAGCCCTTCTGTTAAAAAATTCACCCTCAAAGACAACACTTTTTTTGAGACAAAGGTTGGTAACTATGAACTGACTCGTCTTTTGGAAAAAGTGCCAAACAGCGGTGAAGGCTTCCAACTCAAAATCATCATTAACAAGGAACTTACAGGGGCTAAAATCAATATCACTGACAAGTTTGGCCTTCGTCTAGTTGATATTTTCAAATCAGAAGACCACCACATTCATCAGGAAAAATTCTACTTCCTCATGGATAGCTTGGTAGAACGTGGTGTCTTTACAAAATCAGAAAGATAAAGCCAAGATGTTTGAACTGACCTATAAGGATAGCTACCAGGTAGAGCGTACACTCAAGTATGAGGATTATGAAGCTCTCATGCTGGCTTTGTCAGGATGTGTGACCCTACCAGATACACTTTATGTGACTTCTTTGACTTTTGAGGGACAGGAAGTTTACCAAGGACTGGTCGGAGAACTCTACCGTTTTCTATCACAAACAGAATTGTTACATCAAAACTAAGATTTTTCTTAGTTTTTTATTATTTTTGTTGATTTTTTCACAATGTTTCTATAAAATAGAAGAATAGAAAGGTTGTGATTTTGTGAAAGATAAACAGTCTGCTATTCCAAAAGCTACAGCGAAAAGACTCTCTCTCTACTATCGAATTTTTAAGAGATTTCATGCAGAAAAGATTGAACGTGCCAACTCTAAGCAAATTGCAGAGGCTATCGGTATTGATTCAGCGACAGTTCGTCGTGATTTTTCCTACTTTGGTGAACTAGGTCGTCGTGGTTTTGGCTATGATGTCAAAAAACTGATGACGTTTTTTGCCGATTTGCTCAATGATAACTCGATCACCAATGTTATGCTGGTAGGTATTGGAAATATGGGCCATGCCCTTCTCCACTACCGATTCCACGAGCGTAACAAGATGAAGATTATCATGGCCTTTGATCTAGATGACCACCCTGAGGTCGGGACCCAAACTCCTGATGGGATTCCCATTTACGGAATTTCTCAAATCAAGGATAAAATCAAGAATGCCGATGTCAAAACTGCGATCCTAACTGTTCCCAGCGTCAAGTCACAAGAGGTTGCCAATCTCTTGGTGGATGCTGGCGTGAAAGGAATCCTCAGTTTTTCACCAGTCCATCTGCATTTACCAAAAGACGTGGTCGTTCAGTATGTCGATTTGACAAGTGAACTCCAAACCCTCCTCTACTTCATGCGAAAAGAGGATTAGAAAGCGAAAATCATTTTATGAAAAAACCAGTTATTGGGATAACAGGAAACGAAAAAATTCATCCAGATGATGACATCATGATGAGCTACGCAACAAAAGGCTTTGTTGAAGGCGTTAAAGACGCTGGAGGGATTCCCATCATCCTACCGATTGGTGATCAAGAAATGGCTAGCCACTATATCAGTTTGATTGACAAGCTCATCTTGACAGGTGGGCAAAATGTCGATCCAAAATTCTATGGTGAACCAAAAACCATTGATAGCGATGACTACCACCTTCAAAGAGATATCTTCGAACTGGCCCTTATCAAGGAAGCTATTAAACAGAAAAAGCCTATTTTCTCCGTCTGTCGTGGGACTCAACTCTTTAACGTTGCCATGGGTGGAACTCTGTATCAAGATATCGAAGACCACTGGCAAGATTGTTCTGCTGAGTACACAACCCAACGCTTGGTGACAGAACCAGATACTGTTCTTCGAGAAATCTATGGAGAAATTTCCCATATCAACTCCTTCCACCATCAGAGTATTAAGGATTTAGCACCAAATTTAAAGATTGCGGCTCATGATCCTAAAGATGGTATCATTGAAGCTGTCATGAGTACGGATGATGTTGCCTTTCTCGGTGTCCAATGGCATCCAGAATTTCTGTTTGAAAATCGTCCCAAGGATAAAAACCTCTTTGACTATGTCGTAAATGAACTTTAAATTAAATCTGTCTTTTCACGGTAACTAAAGTAACTAGAATGTGAGACAATCAAATGGTCCAAGAGGACAATCCCCATCAGTTCGCAGGCTTCTTTAACAAGTTTAGTGACATGATCATCATTTCGGCTAGGCGCAACCGCTCCTGAAGGATGATTGTGGACCAAGATGAGAGAGGTGGCCATATGCTTGATGGCATAGTGAAGAATCTCTCGCGGTTCAGCGATACTACGAGTTGCAGAACCGATAAAAATGGTCTGTTGATGAATGATTTGATTTTGAGTATTAAGATAGAGCGCCACCAGGTGCTCTTGTTTTTTATGTCCCAATTCCTGCTGCATCTTCTTAGCTAACTTTTGACTACTGAGAATACTTTCCATCTCAAGAGTCTCATGTTTGTGAATACGATGCCCCAGTTCAATCATAGCTTGTAATTCTATAGCCTTAACACGACCGATACCAGACAGACTCTGCAATTCCTGCAGGGTCATTTTTTTCAAATCCGTTAGGCTTGAAAGATTGCTCAAGACTTTCTGGGCAATTTCAAAAACGCTAGCTTGACGTGTTCCAGTCCTAAGTAAAATAGCTAGCAACTCTTGGTTACTGAGCGCTTCTACTCCTTCTTTTGCCAGCCTTTCTCTTGGTAATAGTGAATCTTCTTGGAATGAAATACTATACATAAAAATCCTCCTCACTTTATTATTCGTGAGAAGGATGGAAAATTATATTTTTTTCTCAATTGGGGCTACACTAGCCAAAAGTTTTTTCAAACCAACATCTGGGAAATTGATTTTTAATTCCTGAGTAGCTCCGTTACCTGAAACTTCCAGAACAGTTCCCTCTCCCCATTTCTTGTGGAGGGCAATATCACCAATGGACCAATTTGTCTCGCTAGACGCTGATTTTGCACCAGCTGAAAATTGACCAAACGGAAGACCGCTTGACTGAATAGTTTTTGGTGCCACACCGCGTTTACGGTCTTGAAGAGCCTGGGCAAGACTCATACCTTGACCGAAGGCAACCCCACCACTGCTATAAGATGCCTTAAAGCTTGTATTGGCTGGGCGCGCCAATCCTTGATACTCAAGTAAGTCTGAACTGATTTCGTTAATAAAACGAGTCGGTCGGTTGTAGTTGGTACGACCAAAAAGCAGGCGTGAGTTGGCATTGGTCAGATAGAGAATTTTCTCTGCACGCGTAATTCCTACATAGGCCAGACGGCGTTCTTCTTCCAATTCATCTTGATCTTCAGCTGCACGGCTAAGCGGAAAGACATTTTCTTCCATCCCAATCAAAAAGACAACTGGAAACTCGAGACCTTTGGCAGCATGCAGGGTCATCAGGGTCACTTCTGATGTCTCCTGACTACCTGAATCTGTGTCTGCAATTAAGGCCAAATCATTTAAGAAACGACTCAGTTTATCCATACCAGTTTCCTCTTCTGGCCCATCAGAGGTGTCATCAAAGTTTTTCGTCACAGAAAGGAACTCTTCAATATTTTCAACCCGAGCCTTGCTTTCTAAAGTCGCTTGAGCATTTAGAATATCGACGTAACCTGTTTTTTCTAAAACAGCCTCAACCAACTCAGTAATGCTTAAGTTGTCCAGTTGCTCCCGCAAATCCAGAATCATATTGGCGAAATCCCAGATAGACTGGGCTGCTTTACCCTTGATACCAGACAACATGATGTTTGCAGAAGCATCTAGCATGGACATGTCTTGCATATTCGCAAAGTCACGGATTTTCTCAACTGTACCTGGACCAATTCCACGTTTCGGTTCATTGATAATACGCTCAAAACTGATATTGTCACTCAAATTGGCAATAAGATTGAGGTAAGCGATAATATCTCGGATTTCCTTACGGCTGTAGAACTTGGTTCCGCCAACCATGGTATAAGGGATATTTGACTTGAGCAAGGCTTCCTCAATAGTACGGGACTGCGCATTAGTACGATAAAGAACTGCAAAATCCTTGTGAAGGAAGTTTTGACTCCGACCAAGTTCATCGATAGTTCTGGCTACAAATACAGCCTCATCTAGCTCATCATTGGCACGATAGTAAACGATTTGTTCCCCATCAGCGTTTTGAGTCCAGAGATTCTTAGGACGGCGGTTTTTGTTATTTTTAATGACCTCGTTGGCCGCTTGAAGAATGGTTTTAGTGGAACGGTAATTCTCCTCCAACAAAACAACCTTGGCTTGGGGATAATCCTTTTCGAAATCCAAGATATTCTGCATATCAGCACCACGCCAACCGTAAATAGACTGGTCCGCATCTCCAACAACACAGATATTTTTAAAACGGGAAGCCAAAAGTTTGACCAATTGGTACTGAGCGTGGTTGGTATCTTGGTACTCATCAACATGGATGTATTGAAACTTCTGTTGATAGTAGGTCAGGACATCAGGATTCTGATCAAAGAGACGCAGGGTCAGCATAATCAAATCATCAAAGTCAACCGACTCCGACTGACGCAATTCTTTTTGGTAAGCAGTGTAACACTGGGCCACGATTTGCGTATACATATCACCAGCTTGGGCAGCATAGGCAACATCATCAATCAAATCATTCTTAGCATTGGAAATGGTCCCCAAAATAGTTCGTTCATTCCATTTTTTAGGATCCAAGTTCAACTGTTTAAGAATGCGTTTCATGAGCGTTCGCTGTTCACCAGGATCTACAATAGTGAAATTGCGGTTGTAGCCAATATGATCCGCATCGCGACGCAAAATACGAACACACATGGAGTGAAAGGTCGCAATCAGACAGTCCTGAGTGGCTGGATTGAGGCTATAAGCACGCTCCTTCATCTCACGCGCAGCCTTATTTGTAAAGGTAATGGCCAAGATATTCCACGGATTGACCAGCTTTTCATCAATCAGATAAGCAATGCGGTGGGTCAAAACTCGGGTCTTTCCAGAACCAGCCCCTGCCATGATTAACAAGGGACCTTCTGTCGTTTTCACCGCCTCAGCCTGACGGTCATTCATTCCATTTAATAATGCGTTCATCTTCTCTTCCTTACTCTTGAAGTCAATATTTCTATTATATCAGAATTCAGGGAAAATATCTTTACCTAGACTGGTTACGTGTAGAAGGTAACTTCTTATATCTAGATAAAAAATGAGCTTGGATTAAAATCTCCAAACTCATTTAAAATAAATTTCAATATACTAGAACAATCCTAGAACGGTTCCATCGCTTTCAACATCCATGTTTAGAGCTGCTGGTTGTTTTGGAAGGCCTGGCATGGTCATGACATCACCTGTTAAGGCAACGATGAAACCTGCACCCAATTTTGGTACCAATTCACGAATGGTAATTTCAAAGTTTTCAGGTGCTCCAAGTGTATTCGGATTATCTGAAAAACTATATTGAGTTTTAGCCATACAGATTGGCAATTTGTCCCAACCATTTTGAACGATTTGAGCGATTTGTGTTTGAGCTTTCTTCTCAAAGTTCACTTTACTACCACGATAGATTTCAGTGACAATTTTTTCAATCTTTTCTTGAACAGAAAGGTCATTGTCATACAAACGTTTATAGTTAGATGGGTTTTCAGCGATAGTCTTAACAACCGTTTCAGCAAGAGCTACTCCACCTTCTGCCCCATCAGCCCAGACACTAGCCAATTCAACTGGTACATCGATTGAGGCACAAAGTTCTTTCAAGGCTGCAATTTCGGCTTCTGTATCAGATACAAATTCGTTAATAGCCACAACTGCTGGAATACCGAACTTACGGATATTTTCAACGTGGCGTTTCAAGTTAGCAAAACCGGCACGAACTGCTTCTACATTTTCCTCTGTAAGAGCATCCTTAGCCACGCCACCATTCATCTTAAGGGCACGAAGGGTTGCGACAATGACAACTGCATCTGGAGATGTTGGCAAGTTTGGTGTCTTAATATCAAGAAATTTCTCAGCACCAAGGTCTGCACCAAAACCAGCTTCAGTAACTGTGTAATCAGCCAAGTGAAGGGCTGTTGTAGTTGCTAAGACAGAGTTACATCCGTGAGCAATATTGGCAAATGGACCACCGTGTACAAAGGCAGGTGTTCCGTAAATTGTCTGAACCAGGTTCGGCTTAATCGCATCCTTCAAAATCAAAGCTAAGGCACCTTCAACCTGCAAATCACCTACAGAAACTGGTGTACGGTCGTAACGATAACCGATAACGATATTAGCCAAACGACGTTTCAAGTCCTCGATGTCCGTTGCCAAGCAAAGAATTGCCATGATTTCGGAAGCGACGGTAATATCAAAGCCATCCTCACGTGGAATACCATTTAGAGGGCCACCAAGCCCAACTGTTACATGGCGAAGAGCACGGTCGTTCAAGTCCACAACACGTTTCCAAAGGATACGACGTTGGTCAATTCCCAACTCATTCCCTTGGTGCAAGTGGTTGTCAATCAAGGCAGAAAGCGCATTGTTGGCAGTCGTAATGGCATGCATGTCTCCAGTGAAGTGAAGGTTGATGTCTTCCATTGGCAGAACTTGAGCGTAACCACCACCAGCGGCACCACCCTTGATACCCATTACTGGACCAAGAGATGGTTCGCGAATAGCAATCATGGTTTTCTTGCCAATCTTGTTCAAGGCATCCGCAAGACCAATGGTAATAGTTGATTTTCCTTCACCTGCAGGTGTTGGATTGATGGCAGTAACCAGAATCAATTTTCCAACTGGATTGCTCTCAACTGCACGAATTTTATCAAAGCTGAGCTTAGCCTTGTACTTTCCGTACAACTCCAAATCGTCGTAAGAAATACCAAGTTTCTCAACAACATCAACGATTGGCTTTAGCTCAATACTCTGTGCGATTTCAATATCAGTTTTCATTCAAAACTCCTCTAACCTCTTATATGATAATTCATTATAACACAAAACAAGATTTTTAACATCCGAAAACTCTCTAAACGTTCGTAAATATCCTTATTTTTAAGGTTTTTAGAGTCCTTTCTTAAATTTTATATGGCTTTATAGTTTGAAACTATATTCTTTCCTTTTACCAAAATTTTATCACTTTCATTTTACTTACCGTTTATTTTTGTGTACAATAGTGCTATGAAAATTTTAGTTACATCGGGCGGTACCAGTGAAGCTATTGATAGCGTTCGCTCTATCACTAACCATTCCACAGGACGCTTGGGCAAAATCATCACAGAAACCTTGCTTGCTGCAGGGCATGAAGTTTGTTTGATAACAACAAAACGAGCCGTGAAGCCAGAAGCCCATCCCAATCTAAGCATTCGAGAAATTACCAACACCAAGGACCTTCTACTGGAAATGCAAGAACGTATCAAGGACTATCAGGTTTTCATTCACTCAATGGCGGTGTCTGACTACACTCCTGTTTATATGACGGGGCTGGAGGAAGTTCAAGCTAGTTCCAATCTAGAAGAATTTTTAAACAAGCAGAATCATCAAGCTAAGATTTCTTCAACTGATGAAGTTCAGGTTTTGTTCCTTAAAAAAACACCCAAAATCATCTCTTTAGTCAAGGAATGGAATCCTGCTATTCATCTGATTGGCTTTAAGCTACTGGTTGATGTTACCGAAGAACATCTGGTTGACATTGCGAGAAAAAGTCTTATCAAGAACCAAGCAGACTTGATTATCGCAAATGACCTGACTCAAATTTCAGCAAACCAGCATCGTGCAATCTTTGTTGAGAAAGATTATCTTCAAACTGTTAACACTAAAGAAGAAATTGCAAAACTCCTCCTTGAAAAAATTCAAGACTATCATTCTTAGAAAGGAAAGCTATGGCAAACATTCTCTTGGCTGTAACGGGGTCAATTGCCTCTTATAAGTCGGCAGATTTAGTCAGTTCTCTAAAAAAACAAGGCCATCAAGTCACTGTTTTAATGACTCAGGCTGCTACAGAGTTTATCCAACCTTTGACACTACAGGTACTCTCACAGAATCCTGTCCACTTGGATGTCATGAAGGAACCCTATCCTGATCAAGTCAATCATATCGAACTTGGAAAAGAAACTGATCTATTCATCGTGGCCCCTGCAACTGCTAACACTATTGCAAAACTAGCCCACGGATTTGCGGACAATATGGTGACCAGTACGGCTCTAGCCTTGCCAAGTCATATCCCAAAACTCATCGCACCAGCTATGAATACAAAAATGTATGACCATCCGGCAACTCAGGCTAATCTGAAAACATTAGAAAGCTACGACTATCAGCTGATTGCTCCTAAGGAATCCCTACTAGCTTGTGGCGACCATGGACGAGGAGCTTTAGCTGACCTCACAATTATTTTAGAAAGAATAAAGGAAACTCTCGATGAAAAAACGCTCTAATATTGCACCCATTGCTATCTTTTTTGCAACCATGCTCGTGATACACTTTCTGAGCTCACTTATCTTTAACCTTTTTCCATTTCCAATCAAACCGACCATTGTTCATATTCCTGTCATTATTGCCAGCATTATTTACGGTCCACGCGTTGGGGTTACACTTGGATTTTTGATGGGGCTACTTAGCTTAACTGTTAACACGATTACAATTCTACCGACAAGCTACCTCTTCTCCCCATTTGTACCAAACGGAAACATCTACTCAGCTATCATTGCCATTGTCCCACGTATTTTGATTGGTTTGACTCCGTATCTAGTTTATAAACTGATGAAAAATAAAACTGGTCTTATTTTAGCTGGTGCCCTTGGTTCACTTACCAATACAGTCTTTGTACTTGGTGGAATTTTCTACCTTTTTGGAAATGTCTTTGATGGTAATATCCAAAAACTCCTAGCAACCGTTATCTCAACAAATTCGATTGCCGAATTAGTCATTTCCGCAATTCTTACTCTAGCTATTGTTCCAAGACTACAGACTTTGAAAAAATAAAAACATCTCCACTTTCAAGCTTGAAGGTGGAGATGTTGCTCTATACAGTTTTTTTAGTGAAATCTTTACCAATATTTAATTTAAAATGGCCTATAAACTTAAGTAAATCCTTGCTTTATTGTCTTGTTTGTTATACTATACTAGTGTATATACAGTCAAAAAGGAGATTCTTATGAATACACGGAAAAAGACACAATTTATGACAATGACTGCCCTCTTAACGGCTATTGCGATTTTGATTCCAATTGTTATGCCTTTTAAGATTGTCATTCCACCTGCTTCCTATACTTTAGGAAGCCACATCGCTATTTTTATCGCTATGTTCTTGTCGCCCTTGATGGCAGTTTTTGTCATCCTAGCCTCTAGTTTTGGATTCTTGATGGCTGGCTATCCCATGGTTATTGTTTTTCGAGCTTTTTCCCATATCTTTTTTGGAACTTTGGGGGCTCTTTACCTACAAAAATTCCCCGATACCCTAGATAAACCAAAAGCTTCCTGGATTTTCAACTTTGTGTTAGCGCTTGTCCATGCCCTTGCTGAAGTATTGGCCTGTGTCGTTTTTTATGCAACTTCGGGTACCAATGTAGAAAATATGTTTTATGTTCTATTTATACTAGTTGGATTTGGCACAATTATCCATAGTATGGTAGACTATACATTAGCACTAGCTGTCTATAAAGTGCTTCGAAAACGCCGTTAAAAGGAAAAGCTATGACAAAAGATCGCAAACAAGCCCTGCTCCAACTCTTGAAAGAAACTCCTAAAGCCCTCAATGGCCAAAGTTTAGCTGAACATTTTCATGTTACACGCCAGGTCATTGTACAGGACATTGCAATTTTAAGAGCCGATGGCGCTCCTATCCTATCCACCAATCGTGGCTACGTCTATAAGCAAATTGAAACCAACCCTTATGTTCACAAACTTTTCAAAGTGAAACATGAAGTTGAAGAAATCGGTCAAGAACTCCTTGCTATCGTTGATAATGGTGGACGTGTTCAAAATACCTTGATTGACCATCCCGTTTATGGAGAAATCGAAACCTTGCTGAAACTGTCTTGTCGCAGAGATGTGCAACATTTTCTAGAACAAGTCGAGCATTCAGATTTTAGACCTCTGTCTGAATTGACAGATGGCATCCATTACCACCTAGTCGAAGCTGAAACACAGCAAGACCTCCGCTATATCGAGGAGGCCTTGGATCAGCTAGGTTATTTAGTAAAAGACTAGAAGATTTTCTTCTCCCAATCATCTTCTGTACGGCGAGGGTAGAAAAACTCTGATTTGTCAGGAGCTTCCATCATCTCCATCAAGGGTAACATATCATAGGCCAGATCCAAGTTTGGAATCTGGTCTTTTTGCACCCAAGAAACTTCTCCTTCATCTGAAGAGCGAAGGCTACCAGAGAACTCAGTCGCCTTATAACAAATGACAATATAGCGCCCACCTGTATCTAGTGGCCAATTTTTAATGCCGACAAGTTGAGGATTTTGGATAGTCAATCCTGTTTCTTCGTAGATTTCACGAATGACAGACTCCGCAAAAGCCTCACCATTTTCAACATGACCTCCAGGAAAGGCATAACCAGACCAGCGATTTGTTTCAGGAGAGCGATACTGCATAACCACGCGCTGAGTTTCGGGGTCTTCAATCAGACAAATGTTTGTTAAAATTGTTAATTGGGAACGGGACATATTTTCTCCTTTAGATACTATTCTAATCCAACGCCTTGACTTCCAGCATCATATCACGAATCTGAGCTGCGAGTTCAAAGTCAAGCACTTCGACAGCTTCTTGCATTTGTTTTTCTAGTTTCTTGACGAGGTCTTTGCGTTCTTGTTTATTAAGGCTATTAATATCGACTTCCTTGTCCTCTTCCTTAGCAACTGCCTTGGTCACGGCAATAAGATCACGGATTTCTTTCTTGATGGTTTGAGGTACGATACCATGCTCTTCATTATAAGCCATCTGGATTTTCCGACGGCGGGCAGTTTCATCAATGGCACGTTGCATAGACTGAGTCATCGTGTCCGCATACATGATGACATGTCCTTCGCTGTTACGGGCAGCACGTCCAATAGTTTGGATTAAGCCACGTTCGTTACGGAGGAAGCCTTCCTTGTCAGCATCTAGAATGGCTACGAGACTCACTTCAGGTACGTCAATCCCTTCACGGAGCAGGTTAATTCCGACCAAGACATCAAAGACACCCAAGCGCAGATCACGGATAATCTCCGTCCGTTCCAAGGTCTTGATATCCGAGTGCATGTACTTGACCTTGATACCCATTTCCTTGAAGTAGTCGGTCAAGTCCTCTGCCATTTTCTTAGTCAAAGTGGTGATAAAGGTTCGTTCATTCTTTTCAACACGGGCATTGATTTCACCCAAAAGGTCATCAATCTGTCCCATAGTCGGACGGACTTCTACCTCTGGATCCAAGAGTCCTGTTGGACGAATGATTTGCTCAATCACTGTCTCGGTCTGTTCATTTTCATAGTCACCAGGTGTCGCTGAAACGTAAACAATCTGATGAACGTGACTCTCAAACTCCTCCCGACGGAGAGGACGATTGTCCAAAGCTGATGGCAAACGGAAACCATAATTAACCAGCATTTCCTTACGCGAACGGTCACCATTGTACATACCTTTGATTTGTCCCATAGTCATGTGACTCTCGTCAATCATAATCAAGAAATCATCTGGAAAGAAGTCGAGAAGCGTATAAGGTGGCTCACCTTCGCTACGGCCATCCATATGGCGTGAATAGTTTTCAACCCCATTTGTATAGCCCATCTCGCGCAGCATTTCGATATCGTACTCTGTCCGCTGCTTCAAACGCTGAGCTTCAAGTAATTTGCCTTCCTTCTCAAAGACAGCTAACTGCTCCTCCAACTCTGCCTGAATCTTGGCAATAGCCACTTCCATATGGTCGTCATTGGTCACAAAGTGAGTAGCTGGGAAAATCGCCAAATGATCCACTTCTCCCAATACCTGGCCTGTCAGAGCCTCAACCTCACGGATACGGTCAATCTCGTCTCCGAAAAACTCCACTCGAAAGGCATGTTCATCACGGGAAGCAGGGAAAATCTCCACTACATCCCCACGCACACGAAATCTTCCCCGTTGGAAATCAATATCATTTCGCTCAAACTGGATATCCACCAAGTCATTTAAGAGTTTATCACGAGAAATTTCAAGACCTGGACGGAGACTAACGACACTATCAGCGTATTCCTTGGGCGAACCCAAACCATAAATACAAGAGACAGAGGCAACGACAATGACATCATTACGCTCCAAAAGAGCCGAAGTCGCTGAGTGACGAAGCTTGTCAATCTCGTCATTGACAGAACTATCCTTCTCAATATAGGTATCGCTAGAAGGGACATAGGCTTCTGGCTGGTAATAGTCATAGTAGGATACGAAATACTCAACAGCATTTTCAGGGAAAAATTCCTTAAACTCCCCATAGAGCTGTCCTGCCAGAGTTTTATTGTGGGCAATGACCAGAGTGGGTTTATTGACTTTGGAAATAACCTGACTCATGGTATAGGTCTTCCCTGTTCCAGTCGCCCCCATCAGAATCTGAGCTTTTTCGCCACCCTCTATATTATCAACCAATTGCTCGATAGCTTGGGGTTGATCTCCTGATGGTTGATATTTTGATACTAGCTTAAATTGATTATCTGTAATACGATTGATCATAAGAATCCTCTCTCCGTGTGCTATTCCTATTTTAGCATACTTGTAGCATTTTCACGAAGAAAAGGACAGACCGAAGTCACATCCTTTCATTTTCTTTCTTTAATTGATGAGCGAGATAGAAAATCAAAAGTAACAAGACTAAACTTGTCATGATAGAACCTTCTATCCCAAAAGAACCACCTGATAGCCAGGCTTGATTTCCTTGTGGTAAAAAGGTCATCAGAGATGTTCCTGATGGTTGACCACTAACTAAAATCCCAAAGAGATTGCCCTGAGCAAAATTCCAAGCGCCATGAATACCTGCAACACCCCAAACTGTATCGGTTTTGAGCAGGTAAAGAGACATGGCAACTCCAAATAAGAAGAGATTCACTAGAGATAGAGGTGTTAAACCAGAATTCCCCATATGAAGCAGGGTAAAAAATATGCTAGATATGACAACAGCAAGTTTTAAATTGGTTCTTGAGGCCAATTGAGGAAGGAGCCAAGCACGGGACACCACTTCTTCTGCTGTCCCCTGTAAAATCCAAAATGGGATAGAAAAGACAACAAAGAAAAGCGAATAAGGATTCAAGCGAATGGACTCCAAACGATATTGCCCCAAGGCTACCAAACCTAACAAAGTAAGGAGAAAAAGAGTCAGACCTATGCCAAATCCTTTCAGAAGATTGCTGAGAAAATTCTCTCTATAAAATCCCAAGGTTCGAATAGGTCTTTTCTCAACTTTTTTAGTCCATCTGAACACAGTATTGAGAATAAAACCAAAAGACAGCAATTCTAAAATTAAATGAAAGTCACTTGATTTATCCGTCAAGCTCGCATGCAAAGTCTGCAAGTAGCTTGCAAGATTTTGACCAGCCTCTCCAAAATTTCTAGCAAGTCCGATGAGAGCAAACAAACTAATACCATACAGAGTATAAGCCACAAACTCTCCTATGAAGACAAAAGCAAAGGCTAACAAGGGGCTTGTGTAAATGTTTAAACTCATTTTTGAAGCTTGGAAGTCTTTAAATATTCTTTTGTTCTTCATATCCCTGTCCTCTTTTCTTCTATATATACTATTATTATAGCACTTTGTGATAGCAGTTCAAGAAAGAAATAAAGGGCTTTTATGTTATATCTTCTAACATAAATGCTCCTAGATTTGCATTTTTTAGTTTTTTCTGATATAATGGGAAAATATTCGGAAAAGGAGACTAAAAATGAAGAAAAAATTTCTAGCATTTTTGCTAATTTTATTCCCAATTTTCTCATTAGGTATTGCGAAAGCAGAGACGATTAAGATTGTGTCTGATACCGCCTATGCACCTTTTGAGTTTAAAGATTCAGATCAAACTTATAAAGGAATTGATGTAGACATTATCAACAAAGTCGCAGAGATTAAAGGATGGAATATTCAGATGTCCTATCCTGGATTTGATGCAGCGGTCAATGCGGTTCAAGCTGGTCAAGCTGACGCTATCATGGCAGGGATGACAAAGACGAAAGAACGTGAAAAAGTTTTCACCATGTCTGATACTTACTATGATACAAAAGTTGTCATTGCTACTACAAAATCACACAAGATTAGTAAATATGACCAATTAACTGGCAAAACCGTTGGTGTTAAAAACGGAACTGCTGCTCAACGTTTTCTTGAAACAATCAAAGATAAATACGGCTTTACTATTAAAACATTTGACACTAGTGATTTGATGAACAACAGCTTGAGTGCTGGTGCCATCGATGCCATGATGGATGACAAACCTGTTATCGAGTATGCCATTAACCAAGGGCAAGACCTCCATATTGAAATGGATGGTGAAGCTGTAGGTAGCTTTGCTTTCGGTGTTAAAAAAGGAAGCAAATACGAGCACCTAGTCACTGAATTTAACCAAGCCTTGGCTGAAATGAAAAAAGATGGTAGTCTTGATAAAATCATCAAAAAATGGACTGCATCATCTTCTTCAGCAGTACCAACCACAACTACTGCAGCTGGTCTAAAAGCAACTCCTGTTAAAGCTAAATACATCATTGCCAGTGATTCTTCTTTTGCACCGTTTGTGTTCCAAAACTCAAGCAACCAATTTACTGGTATTGATATGGACTTGATTAAGGCAATCGCTAAAGACCAAGGTTTTGAAATTGAAATTACCAATCCTGGTTTCGATGCCGCTATCAGTGCTGTCCAAGCTGGTCAAGCTGATGGTATCATTGCTGGTATGTCTGTCACAGATGCTCGTAAGGCAACTTTTGACTTTTCAGAATCCTACTACACTGCCAATACTATCCTTGGTGTCAAAGAATCAAGCAATATTGCTTCTTATGAAGATTTAAAAGGAAAGACAGTTGGTGTTAAAAACGGAACTGCTTCTCAAACCTTCCTAACAGAAAATCAAAGCAAATACGGTTACAAAATCAAAACTTTTGCTGATGGTTCTTCAATGTATGACAGTTTAAACACTGGTGCCATTGATGCCGTTATGGATGATGAACCTGTTCTCAAATATTCTATCAGCCAAGGACAAAAATTGAAAACACCAATCGCTGGAACTCCAATCGGTGAAACAGCCTTTGCCGTTAAAAAAGGAGCAAATCCAGAATTGATTGAAATGTTCAACAACGGACTTGCAAACCTTAAAGCAAACGGAGAATTCCAAAAGATTCTTGATAAATATCTAGCTAGTGAATCATCATCTGCTTCAACAAGCACTGTTGACGAAACAACTATCTGGGGCTTGCTCCAAAACAACTACAAACAACTCCTTAGTGGTCTTGGTATCACTCTTGCTCTAGCTCTTATCTCATTTGCTATTGCCATTGTCATCGGGATTATCTTTGGTATGTTTAGCGTTAGCCCATACAAATCTCTTCGCGTCATCTCTGAGATTTTCGTTGACGTTATTCGTGGTATTCCATTGATGATTCTTGCAGCCTTCATCTTCTGGGGAATTCCAAACTTTATCGAGTCCATCACAGGCCAACAAAGTCCAATTAACGACTTTGTTGCTGGTACCATTGCCCTATCGCTCAATGCAGCTGCTTATATCGCTGAGATTGTTCGTGGTGGTATTCAGGCCGTTCCAGTTGGACAAATGGAAGCCAGCCGAAGCTTGGGGATTTCTTATGGAAAAACCATGCGTAAGATTATCTTGCCACAAGCAACTAAATTGATGTTGCCAAACTTTGTTAACCAATTCGTTATCGCTCTTAAAGATACAACTATCGTATCTGCTATCGGTTTGGTTGAACTCTTCCAAACTGGTAAGATTATCATTGCCCGTAACTACCAAAGTTTCAAGATGTATGCAATCCTTGCTATCTTCTATCTTGTAATTATCACGCTTTTGACTAGACTAGCGAAACGCTTAGAAAAGAGGATTCGTTAATGGCAAAATTAAAAATTGATGTAAATGATTTACACAAAAACTACGGAAAAAATGAAGTTTTAAAAGGAATTACGACTAAGTTCTATGAAGGGGATGTTGTTTGTATCATCGGTCCTTCAGGTTCTGGTAAGTCAACCTTCCTCCGTAGCCTTAATCTTCTAGAAGAAGTCACTAGTGGTCACATCACTGTGAACGGTTATGACTTAACTGAAAAAACAACCAATGTTGACCACGTCCGTGAAAATATCGGAATGGTGTTCCAACACTTCAATCTCTTCCCTCATATGTCTGTATTGGACAATATCACCTTTGCTCCAATTGAGCACAAGTTGATGACTAAGGAAGAAGCTGAGAAATTGGGAATGGAACTGCTTGAAAAGGTTGGGCTAGCAGATAAAGCTAATTCCAACCCAGATAGCCTATCAGGTGGTCAAAAACAACGTGTGGCCATCGCTCGTGGACTAGCAATGAATCCAGACATCATGCTCTTTGATGAACCAACTTCTGCCCTTGACCCTGAAATGGTCGGAGACGTACTAAACGTTATGAAGGAATTGGCTGAACAAGGCATGACCATGATTATCGTAACCCATGAGATGGGATTTGCTCGTCAGGTTGCTAACCGCGTTATCTTTACTGCAGATGGTGAATTTCTTGAAGATGGAACACCTGATCAAATCTTTGATAATCCGCAACACCCACGTCTTAAAGAGTTCTTGGACAAGGTCTTAAACGTCTAAACTCAAACTGTAAGGATTTCCTTGCAGTTTTTTTCTATCTCGTATTGGATTTTTTGATTTTTCGGAAAATTATGTTAGAATTAAATTTATGAAATGAGATTTCCTCATACCTAGCAAGACTAGGAATAAAAATAGAAATTAGGTAGCTAGATGTCATCTAAGGTTATTGTTACAATTTTCGGTGCGAGTGGAGACCTGGCTAAACGCAAGCTCTACCCTTCCCTTTTTAGACTATATAAATCCGGCAATCTTTCCGAGCACTTTGCAGTCATTGGAACTGCTCGTCGTCCTTGGAGCAAGGAATATTTTGAATCTGTTGTAGTCGAATCGATCCTTGATTTGGCAGATAGTACCGAACAGGCTCAAGAGTTCGCTAGCCACTTCTACTATCAAAGCCACGATGTCAATGATACGGAGCACTATATTGCTTTGCGTCAATTGCAGTCTGAACTAAATGACAAGTACCAAGCTGAACACAACAAGCTCTTCTTCTTGTCTATGGCGCCTCAATTCTTTGGAACCATTGCAAAGCACCTCAAGTCTGAAAACATTGTTGACGGTAAAGGTTTTGAACGCTTAATCGTTGAAAAACCATTTGGTACAGATTATGCAACAGCAAGCAAGTTGAATAACGAACTCCTAGCAACATTTGACGAAGAACAAATTTTCCGTATTGACCATTATCTTGGTAAGGAAATGATTCAAAGTATCTTTGCAGTTCGCTTTGCAAACCTGATTTTTGAAAACGTTTGGAACAAGGACTTTATCGACAATGTTCAAATTACCTTTGCGGAGCGCTTGGGTGTAGAAGAGCGTGGTGGCTACTATGACCAATCTGGGGCCCTCCGTGACATGGTACAAAACCATACACTCCAACTGCTTTCCCTCCTTGCCATGGACAAGCCAGCAAGCTTCACAAAAGACGAGATTCGTGCTGAAAAGATTAAGGTCTTTAAAAACCTATATCATCCAACTGATGAGGAACTTAAAGAACACTTTATCCGTGGTCAATACCGCTCTGGTAAGATTGATGGCATGAAATATATCTCTTATCGTAGCGAGCCAAATGTAAATCCAGAATCAACAACTGAAACCTTTGCATCTGGTGCCTTCTTTGTAAACAGCGATCGATTCCGTGGCGTTCCTTTCTTCTTCCGTACTGGTAAACGTCTGACTGAAAAAGGAACTCATGTCAACATCGTCTTTAAACAAATGGATTCTATCTTTGGAGAACCACTTGCTCCAAACATTTTGACCATCTATATCCAACCAACAGAAGGCTTCTCTCTTAGCCTAAATGGGAAACAAGTAGGAGAAGAATTTAACTTGGCTCCTAACTCACTTGATTACCGTACAGATGCGACCGCAACTGGTGCTTCTCCAGAACCATACGAGAAATTGATTTATGATGTCCTAAACAACAACTCAACTAACTTTAGCCACTGGGATGAAGTTGGTGCGTCATGGAAGTTGATTGACCGTATCGAAGAGCTCTGGGCTGAAAATGGTGCCCCACTTCATGATTATAAAGCTGGAAGCATGGGACCTCAAGCCAGCTTTGACTTACTTGAAAAATTCGATGCCAAATGGACTTGGCAACCAGATATCGCCTATCGTCAAGATGGTAGACTAGAATAAAAAATTTCCTGCAAGATTGTCTTGCAGGATTTTTACTTCTGATTAGATTAAGCCTTCCAAGAGACCCTTCATAAAGTTTTCTGAGTTAAACTCTCCAATATCATCGATTTTTTCACCAAATCCAATCAGTTTTACAGGAATATTGAGTTCTTCACGGATAGCTAGAACAACACCACCTCGAGCAGTTCCATCAATCTTAGTCAAGACAATTCCAGTTAATGGCGTGATTTTTGAAAATTCTTTGGCCTGTACCAGGGCATTTTGACCTGTTGATGCATCAAGTGCTAAGAAAGTTTCATGCGGAGCTTCGGGCACAACACGTTTGATAATACGACCAATCTTTTCTAGCTCAGCCATGAGGTTGTCCTTATTTTGCAGACGACCAGCGGTATCAATCATAAGAATATCGATACCTTCAGCTACAGCACGTTCCATGCCATCAAATACGACACTGGCTGGGTCAGCTTTTTCAGGTCCAGTCACAACTGGAACATCCACACGGCGTCCCCATTCTGCTAGCTGTGCAACTGCACCTGCACGGAAGGTATCTGCCGCAACCAGCATGACCTTCTTACCAGCTTGTTTGTAGCGGTGGGCTAGTTTCCCGATAGAAGTTGTTTTCCCGACACCATTAACACCGACAAAGAGCATGACTGTCAAGCCATCTTGGAAGTGAATACTTTCATCATAGTTGCCATCCTTTTCATAAAGCTCAACCAATTTCTCAATGATGACACGGCGAAGTGCCTCAGGTTTCTTGGCGTTTTCAAGCTTGGCTTCGTAGCGTAGTTCCTCCGTTAAGTTAGAAGCGACTTGGACACCAACGTCACTCATAATCAGCAGTTCTTCCAATTCCTCGAAGAATTCTTCGTCAACAGAGCGGAAATTGGCAAAGAAGGAGTTCAAACGGGCACCGAAGCCTGTACGAGTTTTCTTAAGACTGCGGTCATATTTTTCCTGAACAGTTTCTTCTACTTGAGGCGTTTCTGGTTCAAGCACTTCAGAATTATTTTCTTCTACAGTTTCTTCGTGCTCAAGCTTCTCTTCATCTGAGACTTCTTCTTGTTGAACTTCTACAACTGGCTCTGAATTATAATTTTCTTCAACTGTGTCTGGGATTTCCTCTTCTTCAAGCACAGCTTCTTCAGCAACTTCTGCTTCTTCTTGAGGAAGTTCCTCAGCTTCTGTAAGGGCAGGCTCAACATCTTCAGACAAATCAAGATTTTCCAGAGCTTCTTTTACAACTTCTTCGATTTTAGGTTCTTCTTTTTTTCCGAATAGACGGTCAAATAATCCCATATCTTAGTTCTCCTTTAACACGTATTCTTCGATTGCCCAGGCGACAGCTTCCTCATCGTTGGTCATAGGAGTTACCACATTTGCGACTGCCTTGACTTCAGGAACAGCATTTTGCATGGCAACACCGAGCCCTGCCCATTCAATCATAGAGAGGTCATTAGCCTCGTCACCACAGGCCATAACTTGGCTTTGGTCAATTTCAAGATGACTGATTAGTTTTGCCAAGCCTGTTGCTTTATGAACATTCTTTGGTGACCACTCTAGCAACATTTCACGTGATTTAAAGATTTCATATTGGTCAAACAATTCTGGAGAAATCTTCTGAATGGCTGCATCCAAGGGTTCTTGAGCAAAGGCAGTCACGCATTTATTGTAAGTCATTTGACTAGATAGATCTTCAAAGTCCACTGGAACAAAGGTCAATGCTGGATTAAATTTGGCATAAAGACTTTCTTGGTCCGATTGGATTTGATAAACAGTTCCTTCTGAAATGGCATCAAGAGGCAGTGATAATTTCTCTGTTTCTTCATACAAGCGTGCTACATCATCATATGAAAAGACTGTCTTATCAAGGATTTCACCTGTATTTTTCTGAACCAAACCACCATTAAAAGTAATCGTATACTCATCTTCTTGACCGTCAGTCCCTAGCTCATGGAGAAAGAAATCCATAGCTTTTAAAGGGCGACCAGTTGTCAATACGACCTTAATACCACGATCACGCGCAGCTTTCAAGGTTGCCTTGGTACGATCCGTCAGCCTTTTATCAGTAGTCAGCAAGGTTCCGTCCAAGTCCAATGCGATTAATTTTATATCTGCCATTATAAGCCCTCCATATAAGCTATAACCGACTGGTCCTTATGGTGACCAATCACAGTCTCTGCTAATTCTAAAATTTCAGGTCGTGCATTTTCAGGAGCTACAGGATGTCCCACAACCTGCATCATATGCAAGTCATTTAGATTGTCTCCAAAAGCCATAACCTGATCCATTGTGATACCAAGTTTTTTAGCTAATTCAACAATGGCCACACCCTTATCGACATAGTCCAGAACAATATCAATGGATTCAAAGCCAGTTGTCATGGCCTTAACACCAGGAACATGTTCGTTTACCCAAGCTTCACCAGCTTCCAGCGTTTCTTCTGTGAAGTTGGTTGTAAATTTGAAAATGTCATCTTTAATATCTTCCAGACTCGCTACTTTTTGGATATTTTCATTATAGTGCTGACTCACTTTTAAATAGGTCTCATCAACCGTATCTAGAACATAAGCTCCCTTTTTTCCTGTCAAGAGCAGTTTATTGATATCTACATAAGGTGAAGTTTTCAGCCTTTCAAAAGTTGATAGATAAAACTCACGAGACATGGTCGCTTCATACAAGTCCTGACCTTGATATTCGACCAAACTGCCATTTTCTGCGATAAAAATAATGTCATCACGAACATCAGCAAATAATTTTTCTAGAGATAAAAATCCGCGCCCCGAAGCCACCGCAAAGTAAATCCCTTTTTCCTTGTAGGAAACCAAGAGAGACTTGAGGCGGTCCATATCAAAGCGTCCATTCTCATCTAGGAAGGTTCCGTCCATATCCGTTGCTACTAGTTTAATTGTCATCCTTCAATACTTTCTAAATCTTTTAACTTAACCGAAACAATTTTTGAGACACCTGACTCTTGCATGGTCACTCCATAGATAGAATCGGCTGCCGCCATGGTTCCCTTACGGTGGGTTACGACGATAAACTGGCTGTCCTTATCAAATCGATTGAGGTAATCCCCGAAACGTTTAACATTGGCTTCGTCAAGTGCAGCCTCTACCTCATCCAAGATAACAAATGGAATGGTCTTGACACGAATAATGGAGAAAAGCAAAGCTAGAGCTGACAGAGCTTTTTCACCACCACTCATGAGGTTAAGCGACTGGATTTTCTTACCTGGAGGTTGAACAGAAATCTCCACACCAGCTGTTAAAAGGTCGCCCTCAGTCAATATCAAGTCCGCCTGACCTCCACCAAACATCTGCTTGAATGTCACTTTAAAGGACTCACGAATAGCTTCAAAGGTGGATTTAAATCGTTCCTTGACCTCATCATTCATCTCTGTGATGGTTTCAAGAAGCAGACTTTTCGCTGATAAAATATCATCTCGCTGACTATTTAGAAAGTCCAGACGGTTGTGAACTTCTTCGTACTGGTCAATAGCTTCCAAGTTGACCGGACCCAGCGAACGAATAGCCTTCTCTAAGTCCTGCACCTCTTGCTCTGCCAGATTGAGATTTTCCAACTCATGCGCATTTTCTAAAGCTTCAGTATAGCTAATCTGATACTGGTCTGTTAATTGGCTTTGTAGATGACGTAAGCGCTCGCTGACCTTTTCTTTCTTAGCTTCAGCACGTGTTTGCTTGCGAATCCACTCTTCATTCTGCTGGCGAGCCTGATCCAAATGACTAGCAATATCATCCAGTTGACCTTCAATATCATCCAACTCAAACTGCTTGCGAATTAAACCTTGTTGGAGGTTTGTTTTCTGAGTTTTGGCTTCTTCTACCTGTTGACTGAGCAAATCTGTATCAACCTTCTCCAGATTATCAACCTTTTCTTGAAGAAGGCGCTGGATTTCCTCTTGTTCGATATCTAGATTATTCAATTCCTTGCCTAGACGGTCAATATCAGCTACTTCATAACGTTTTTGCCCTTGTAGTTCTGTCTTAAGCAAGCGAGCTTGCGCTACCTGTTCTTGCAAGTTCTGATAACGTTCTTGGATGGCATTTTTATTAGACTTAATCTCTTCAATCTCAGCTTCCAGATTTTGCTTGTCACTGGAAATAGTAGCAAGTCGCTCTTGGCATTTTTCCTTATCTGCTTGCCAATCTCCCTCAGAAAGACGATTTAATTCCTCTTCTTGGAGTTTCCAAAGAGTTTCCAGTTCTTCAACTTGATGACTGGTCTGCTGATAAGCGAGGGACAAGCCTTGCTCCTGAATACGTGCCTGCTCTCCTTGAGATTTGATAGCTTCTAATCTTTCTGTCAATCTAGCCATCTCATCTTGCAAGGTCTTCAAAGATACCTCTTCTAAACGAAGACTTGCTTCTTCTTCAGCAATTTCTTTTTGCAATTGCTCCAGTTCTGGCTTGATAAAAATACTGTTGTTCTGGCGATTGGCTCCACCTGCGTAAGAGCCACCTGTGCGCAACTCTGTACCGTCCAATGTCACCATACGAACCTGATAACGAACCTGACGAGCTGCTGCACGCGCGTGTTCTACGGTATCAAAAATAGCCGTCGTAGCTAGCAAGTTCTTGAAAATAGCTTCCAACCTATTATCGAATGTCACCAAGTCATCTGCCATACCAAGGAAACCTGGACTTGCAGAGATAGCATCTTGGTTCTGACTAGAAATCGTACGCGCCTTGATCGTTGTCAAAGGAAGGAAGGTGGCACGACCAGCTCTGTTTCGTTTGAGGAAATCAATCGCCTTAGTTGCCGCCCCCTCATCTTCTACAATGATATGCTGACTGCTGGCTCCCAGTGCAATCTCTAGGGCAGTTTGATAATGTACATCAAAGGTCAGGTGCTCACTGACTGCACCAATAATTCCACCAAGGCGGGCTTTTTCTTGGAGAACACTCTTAACACCTGCATAAAAGTTACTATGATTTCTGAGGATATTTTCCAAACTTTGGGCTCTAGCCTGCTTGTTTTTGAGATTATCCAGACGGGCAAAGAGTTGATTTTGTTGAGCCTGATAGGAAGATTTCTGATTCTCTTGCTCCTTGGCAATAGCTTGGTAGTCAGCCAATAATTTCTGAACATGCTCCTTGGCAGCTTCAAGCTCGTCTTTTTGCTGACTAGCCTTCTCTTTAGCTGTAGCCAGCTGTTCTTTCAGCTTTTCTAATTGATCTGCTTGTTTTTGAGAAAGCTGACGACTATTTTCCAACTCATTCTCGATGCGAGTCAGTTGGTTTGAGACATCAGCTTCTTCTTGTAGAAGAGCTACAAAGCGTTCACGTAAGAGTTCAATCATCTGATCAGGATCATCTGAAAAAGCTAGCAATTCAGCTTCTAAACGATTGAGTTTTTGATTATTTTGGACTAGATTTTCCTCTAACAGAGTTAATGAGCTTTCTTTATCAGATTTTTCTTGGCTGAGTAAATTTCTCTTATCCTCCAAAGCAGCCAAACGGGCTTGTGCTTCCTGTTGATTCAGGGCTACTTGCTCAGATTCTAATTTCGATAGGGCTAATTTTCTCTCTAAATCACTAATCAGACTGGTCAAGTCCATCAAACTGCCCTGATCTTTGGCCATTTCAGCCTGTAAATCTTGGCGTTGCTTCTTGAGATTCTGATTTTCTTCTTCTAATTTTTCACGCTTTTGGTAGTAGCTTGTCAAGAGTTCCTGAACCTGAGCCAACTCTTCTTCTGTCGACTCTAGTTCTGCCTTATTTTCCTTGATTTGAGCAACAAGAACATCCAAGTAAATAGCCTTGCGTTGACCTTCCAAATCTAAAAACTTACGAGCATTTTCAGCTTGCTTCTCAAGAGGCTTGATTTGATTATCCAACTCGTAGATAATGTCCTCTAAGCGGTCTAGATTATCCTGAGTTTGTTGCAATTTGCTCTCAGTCTCTTTTCGACGAGTCTTGTATTTCAAAACTCCAGCAGCTTCTTCAAAAATAGCTCGGCGTTCTTCAGGCTTGGAGTTGAAAATCTCCTCAACCTTCCCTTGGGAAATAATAGAGAAGGAATCTCGTCCCAAACCTGTATCCAAGAAAAGATCATGAATATCACGCAGACGGACTTTCTTGCCGTCAATCTTGTATTCGCTATCTCCACTACGATAGATATGGCGTTCTACTCTGATTTCTTGACCTGCATCCTTGATAAATCCGTCATGATTATTCAGAGTCACAACTACAGAAGCATAATTGAGAGGTTTGCGACTTTCGGTCCCAGCAAAGATAACATCCGGCATCTTGCCACCACGGAGACTCTTGACACTTGACTCCCCCAAGGCCCAACGCAGACTTTCTGTAATATTGGACTTTCCAGATCCATTGGGTCCAACAACTGCCGTCACACCTTGGTCAAAGACAACCTTGGTCTTATCAGCAAAAGACTTGAATCCCTGAATTTCAATTTCCTTTAAATACATGAATCCAGCCCTTTCTCAACGGCATTTTTTGCAGCTTCCTGCTCTGCTAGTTTCTTAGAACGACCTTGACCTTGACCAATGCTCTTACCTTCGACAAGAACTTCTACATCAAAGACCTTATCGTGGGCAGGACCCGTTTCAGAAATCACCTGATAACGAATAGCCACATCTCCATTGACCTGAAGTAACTCTTGGAGATGGGTTTTGTAGTCTGTAATCATCTCAAATTCGCCTGCTTCAACCTTAGGAATCATGACTTGATAGATGAATTCCTTAACCTTGGCCACATCCTTGTCCAAAAGGAGGGCACCAAGAAAGGCTTCAAAGGCATCACCAAGAATGGTATCACGATTGCGACCACCAGATTTTTCTTCCCCCTTACCCAGCTTGATAAACTGATCAAACTGACAATCACGCGCAAAACCAGCTAAACTCTCCTCGCGGACAATCATGGCACGGAGTTTAGACAAGTCACCCTCAGGCTTTTTAGGATATTTTTTATACAGATATTCTGAAATCAATAACTGTAGAACAGCGTCTCCTAAAAATTCCAAGCGTTCATTGTGTGAAATTTTTAAGAGGCGGTGCTCATTGGCATAACTCGTATGAGTAAAGGCAGTCTCCAGTAAATTTTTGTCTGCAAATTCGATTGCAAAATGGTTTTTAAGTACAGTTTGTAATTCTTTCATACCAACCTCTTTCTAACTGATAACAGTCCTTTTTATTATATCAAAAAAAGCCCCCTGAGTCACTTTAAAACGGGAGAAAACAAGAGACTAAAGGGAACTTATCGACTACTATTAAAATGGAAAAATATTAGAATAACGGGTAAAAGTTATTTACTTTAAGCTACCAGCCAAGGGAAATCGTTTCAAACTGACAACCTAAGCGTCGCAATTCTTTTTGACGATCCTCATAGTAGGGGAGGGAAATGCCTGTGATGGTCACATGGGGCAGGTCTTTCAAATGGAGGCTGACAGACGAGGTGAAGTGATAGACCTGAACGAACTCGTATTCTTGAAAGAGTTGGGCTAGGACATCTTCAAAGATCAGTTCCGTCTCCAAGTAAGTCACGTTTGGAATAGTGAAGGTTTCCTTTGGATGAGGCAGATAGAGATCAATTGCCAAAGCCTTGGCATAGGTACTGATAAAACGGATGGAGATCTGATCGTCCTCTTCAGAGAACTTTTGCCCCAACAGGACCTTGACCGTCTTACCATTTGAGACGGGTGCTTGTGGCAGGTCAAAAAAATGCTCCAGATAAACAAGCTTTTCTCTAGCTACGACATGGTAGTCACTGCGATAGAGGGTATAGTGCTTTTCCGTCCGCTCAATCAAGTCATCTCTGGTCAAGCCCAAAGGTCCCACCTGAATAGGTTGAAGAGGGAGGGCATACATTCCCAAAGGGTAAATATCCGCATAGCCATCATCAAAACTCATGAGGTGCTGGTAATTTGAACTAGCAACCAAGTCCAGAATCAAGCTATTGTCAAAACTAGCATAAAAGATGGTGTCATAGTCGCCGGCAAGCTCCTGACAAATCTGAGCCAAGTCCTCTGCATCCTGAGGATAGTGAACATGGTCAAAATTCTTAGCATAATGCTCCTGACGAGCATTTTTTACAGGACTGACATAAAGGCTAACAAAGTCCTGATCAGGATAGAATCCTTTGATATGCTGTGCAATCTTGGCCTGCAAGGGCGTTGTGGCAATGATGAGGTGTTTCATTTCTTTGATTCTCCTAGGTAGTGATGGTGTAGTAAGGTCTCAACGACTTCAAAGTCCAATGCATCGTCGATATCATAAGAATAGAGTTTGGGCATTTCATAGGCTACTGTCTTGTCTGTATAAAAGGTCTCATCTCGTAGGTAACGATCCTTGCGAGAAATCCAGATACTACCGTTGGGATAGTAATAGACGGGCTCTTTTTGCCGAGCATAGTGCTTGGAAACCTGAGGCGGACGGATAAAAGGCGACTCCTCCAACTGCAAGAAAAGACTACGACTCTTGTCCGCCTTGACACAGGAAATCAAATGGTCTGCTCCAGACTGACAGTAGAGTTGATAGGACTCGACGAGGTGCTCCACCTCTCTCAGGGGTGAGGTCACCTGTAGATTCACAAAGACCTGCTCTTCCTCAAAGGGCTGTAAAAAGTCTCGTAAAGTTTCTAAGCTAGACGTTGTTGCCAAAGCCAATTCTTTTGGTCTGTGGACACAACGAATCTCTGGATAGGCTTGATGACAGAGTTCTAAATAGGCTAGTGAATCTGAGGAGACCCAGATGTCACTAAATAGCTTGGAGGCTAGAGCGACTTCTATAGTATAGAAAACCAAGGGTTTGCCTGCTAGCGGTTTGATATTTTTATCCACTAAGCCGCGTGAACCCGAACGGATCAAAATGACGGCTATGGGGTTAGATGTTGCTTTCATATAGTCTTCCTAGAATTGAGATAAAAAGGGCAGATAGGGTAGTGATGATGCTATTTAACCAGGGATTGGGGTTGGCAAAAAAGCCACTGTAATGATAGATAACCAAGGCTCCTAGACTAGAGACCAGATAGATTTTGGCTAACTGTAAGTTCGGTCTTCTGAGGAGTAAGACCAAGAGATACAAACCACCAATCACACCTAAAGTCAGACCCATAAAGCCGTTAATCCATTCGTAGATGGAGTAGATTTCTGCATTCATGAGCAAGAGGCAGAGGAGCCAGGACAGACCTGCTAAGACAAAGGATAGGAGGCTTGGCGACCAGCGAATCTTTGACCAAGCAAAATCCAACTTCAAACAGGTCGCGATTGCATTCATACTGGATGAAACTGTGGATTGGCCTGCTGCCAAAAGAGCCAGCATGATGAAACTACCAAACCAAGGCACCAGACCTTCCCTAGCATAAGCAATAAGAACGGGATTGGTCGATGTGGTGGCAAAATTTTCCTGACGAATCAAGCAGCCAATCATATAGAGTAAACTAGCAATCCCAAAGGACAAGAGTCCCTGTAGCCATATGATTTTTCCAATTTTTCGACTCTCCATCTTGCTATTAAAACGTTGGACGATATCTTGCGAAGAAACGTAGGAAAACAAGCTACTAAAACCTGCTCCTGCAACTAAGATAAAGACCGTCTTCCCATCCAGCGTCTCTACGAAGTGAAATAGCTGTTGACTACTGTTCATGACAAGACCTGATTGGGCAATTCTTGGTAGAAAGAGGGCCAGTATAGCCAGTAGGACCAATCCTTGAAAAAAATCCGTCCACAGCACAGCCAAGAGACCACCCCTTGCCAGATAATAGACCGTCAAAAGAAGGAGTAAACCTGACAAGACCAGCTGATTGATAGGGATAAAAGGCTCTAAGGCCTGAGACAACAAGTAGGTCACCACTGCTATTCGCCCCAATTGGTAGAGGATGAAAAGAGCTGATGCCAGTGAACGAATGCCAGTCGATTGAAACTTGTCCTCTAAAAGATGATAGGCTGTCTCGTAGTTTCTCTTTTGATAGAGGGGCAGAAAATAGCAATGAGCCAATGGAATAGCTAGAAAAATCCCGCACTGAGCAAACCAGAGATAGGACCTACCTGTATAGGCATTCCCCACCAGAGTCAGCAAGGAAATAGGGCTGAGCAAGGTCGCAAAGACTGAGAAGGACAAAACTGTCACTGGAACAGCTTTCTTAACCTGATAATAGTCCTTTTCACTCCCTTTTTTCCGATAGGCAATCCAGGAAATCAAGCAGAAATAGAGCAATAGGGTAACTAGAATTCCCAACATCCTAAAAGTTCCTATCTAGTAGTTCGCGATAGCTTTGGGCCACTGTCCCTAGTGAATAGTGAGCCGCTAGGGCGATATTTTCTGCATTTGACTGGCGATAGCCCGTCTGCTCCATCTCTTCTATCTTTTGGATCAACTCTGATTTAGTTTTAAACAAGTTGATGGCATTGGACTGGCCAGCATAAAAACGATGAGCAATATCAACATCTGATAGCAAGGCTAGTAAACCATGGCTCAAAGCTTCTACACAGGCATTTGAAAATAACTCAGTATAACTAGCAGACAGATAGCATTGGTGCAGATGATAAGGCACTTCGTTAACGATACCTTTTAATTGAATTATTGGTGGAAGGTTATACTGATTCCGAAGTTGCTGTAATCTTTTTTCCGATCCACCATAAAAGGTAATATGAACATTTGAGCCGCGTTTATACAATTCCGTAAAAACTTCAATAACCAGATCAATATTCTTTATTTCCTCCATATGCCCTACTAAACAATAGTCTAAAATAGGACCAATATCTTTAACTTCCCCTTTCTTTTCTGTAAAAATGGGAGCTAAAAATCTCGCGTTATAATCTAGTTGACGCAATGATTCTGTTAGCGATTCACTTGCAACTAGATAGTTATTCTTTTTCCTTAAATTAGCATGTGATATATTCATTAAAACATTTGAATGAATCACTTCATAGTAATTCTTACCAGTGTTTTCCATATATCTCCATAGACTAGGCTTTGGTATACTTTGTTGATCGCGAATAATTAAGTCTGTATCCTGAGCTATATCAACCAAAAATTTGATAAGTAAATCTTCTTCAGAGTAAATAACTCCATCTTTTCGAAAAATATATTCAGGATAAAATAAAGAAACAGGAGAAGGTTCTATGAATGGGTCTATGAAACGTCCCTCGAGCGCTAAGTCTCCGTTTTTATGAAACCACTGTAACTCTTTTTTCTTAAAACTCTCAAACAGAAATGGACCACTTGTATAATAGTAACGACCTGAGCCATCTCCTAACGTAAGAGAAGAGACAAAACCATCTGCAGTGAGTTCAAGCGTATCACTATCTGATAAATTGAGAGTTTCAGGCTTAACCGATAAGGAATCATGCCCTATATCGGAAAAACTATGAGGAACACAGATTAATTCCTTTTCTAAAAATCCAAGTTTTTTTAAATCAGCTTTCCAGTCAGGTCTAACTTGAGGATTTGTCAGAAGATGGAGATAATCTATTCCTAGATATCTTGCTATACGTGCTCGATAAAACTGAGTAGTTTCAAAACCATATCTCTGTATTTCTGTAAAAGAATGAAGCGTAATAATTCTTGACATATTTCTCTCCCCTATTTTCATTTGACAAAAGTGAAAAATCTCCCCTCACAAAAGGGAGAAAAGATTTTTCATCTCTTAAAATTGAAGTTCTGATAGAGTTACTTTAAAATAATAATTTTCTATCAGTATCATCAAATCTCGATATAAAATAATTTCTTATAAAAATTCCAAATATAGTAGTATAGAATATTTTATTTAGAAGCTATTAAAAATCAAATCATGCTCAATAATCTATTTGAAAATAATTAAATAGATGCCCTGAATGATTACATAGATAACATAACATTGAGATTATTCTGATTCTTCTTTTTTCTTAAATAACCCTAATGCCAATCCTGTTACCATAGCTAGTAATCCCATAGTTGATCCATTAGTATCTTTTTCTGTACCAGTATTTGGTAGTTTTTCTTCTGATGTCTTTGATTCTGGCTGGATACTATTTGAATTTTCTGGTTTTGGTTCTGGCTTAGGCTCTGGTTTAGGCTCTGGTTTAGGCTCTGGTTTTGGTTCTGGCTTAGGCTCTGGTTTAGGCTCTGGTTTTGGTTCTGGCTTAGGCTCTGGTACGGCTTTTTCCAGAATGTAAACATAAGTGACTTCAAGAGTTTGACCTGCTACAACCTTGCCTGTTTCATCACCTTTAGTACTTTGAGGAACCAGTTTATATACTTTACCATCTGCTGTAGTTATGCTTGTTGGTTTTTGATCTCTTGTATCGTAGTCAGTTCCGGCTTTGGCATTATCAGTATCCGTAACCGTTGGAGTCACTGGTTGTTGATTTTCATTGGTTCCTTGAAGAGGATTGCCTTCTGTATCAACATAATGAACAAGGACTGAACCGGCTTTTTCATAGACATAGGTTACTTCTGTTGTTCCTTCTACTACGTCTCCTGTTTCAGGTTTAGAACCGTCTTTAAGAGCTTTTTCTGTTAAGTAGTAAACAATTCCGGATTTTTCGATTTTCTCTGGTTTATTATCAGTTGTATCGTATTTAGCGTTTAGAGAGGCACCTTTAGTGTCTTCTTTATCTTCAGCAATTACGTTACCTTCTGTATCAACGTAGTGAACCACTACATCACCAGTTACTTCTTTATAAACGTAAGTAACTTCTGTTGTTCCTTCTGTTACTTTTCCGTTTTCAGCACCTTTAGTTGCAGTTGGTACTAATGCGTATTTCTTACCATCTTTTGTAGTGATTGTAGCTGGTTTATTGTCAGTTGTATCGTATTTAGCGTTTAGAGAGGCACCTTTAGTGTCTTCTTTATCTTCAGCAATTACGTTACCTTCTGTATCAACGTAGTGAACCACTACATCACCAGTTACTTCTTTATAAACGTAAGTAACTTCTGTTGTTCCTTCTGTTACTTTTCCGTTTTCAGCACCTTTAGTTGCAGTTGGTACTAATGCGTATTTCTTACCATCTTTTGTAGTGATTGTAGCTGGTTTATTGTCAGTTGTATCGTATTTAGCGTTCAGAGAAGCACCTTTAGTATCTTCTTTATCTTCAGCGATTACGTTACCTGCTGTGTCAACGTAGTGAACTACTACATCTCCAGTTACTTCTTTATAAACGTATGTTACTTCAAGAGTTTGTCCTGCTACAACCTTACCTGTTTCATTTCCTTTAGTTGAAGCTTCGACCAATTTGTATACTTTTCCTTCAGCAGTTGTGATACGAGTTGGTTTCATTCCGTTATCAGATGTGTTGTAGTCTGAATTTGGTTTACCATCTTTAGTATCAACAGCGTCTGCTTGAAGTATATTTCCAGCTTCGTCTACATAGTGAACTACTACTTGTCCTGCTTTTTCGTAAACGTAAGTTACTTCTGTTTTACCTTCTACTACGTCTCCGTTTTCTGGTTTAGAATCATCTTTAAGAGCTTTTTCTGTTAAGTAGTACACAGTTCCGTCTTTTTCGATTTTCTCTGGTTTGTTGTCAGTTGTGTCGTATTTAGCGTTTAGAGAAGCACCTTTAGTATCTTCTTTATCTTCAGCGATTACATTACCTTCTGTGTCAACATAGTGAACTACTACGTCTCCAGTTACTTCTTTGTAAACGTATGTTACTGTTTTAGTTTCTCCAGCTACTACTGTACCTGTTTCGTCACCTTTAGTTGATGCTGGTACTAGTTCATATACTTTTCCTTCTGCAGTTGTAATACGGTTTGGTTTCATTCCATTATCAGAAGTGTCGTATGCTGAGCCAGGTCTTCCATCAACAGTATCTTTAGCACCTGAAGCTACATTAGCACCAGCTGGATCAACACCTACTAATGGAGTTCCATCTTCTGTTTGATAGTTAACGACTACTTGTCCTGCTTTTTCGTAAACATAAGTTACTTCTGTTGTACCTTCTACTACGTCTCCAGTTTCTTTAGAACCGTCTTTAAGTGCTTTAGCTGTTAGGTAATATTTAACACCGTCTTTAGTAATTTCATCTTTTTTGTGGTCTGTTGTATCGTATTTAACGTTTAGAGAAGCATCTGTTTCGTCTTTTTCGTCTTCAGCGATTACGTTACCTTCAGTATCTTCATACTTAACGACTACGTTACCTTTTACTTCTTTATACACGTATGTTACTTCTACAGTATCTCCAGCTACTACTTTACCAGTTTCATTTCCGATTGTAGAAGCAGGTACTAATTCGTATACTTTTCCTTCTGCAGTTTTAATACGGTTTGGTTTCATTCCGTTATCAGATGTGTTGTATTCTGTTCCTGGTCTACCATCTGTTGTATCATTATTAGTTTCAGGGACATTATTTCCTTCTGGATCTGTTCCTGATATTGGATTACCTTCTTGATCTGTATAATGAACTACTACTGATCCGGCTTTTTCATAGACATAGGTTACTTCTGTAGTTCCTTCTACAACAAGACCTTCTTCTGGTTTAGAATCATCTTTAAGAGCTTTTTCTGTTAAGTAGTACACAGTTCCGTCTTTTTCGATTTTCTCTGGCTTGTTGTCAGTTGTGTCGTATTTAGCGTTTAGAGAAGCACCTTTAGTATCTTCTTTATCTTCAGCGATTACATTACCTTCTGTGTCAACATAGTGAACCACTACGTCTCCAGTTACTTCTGTATAAACATATGTTACTTCAAGTGTTTTTCCTGCTACTACTTGCCCTTCCACAGTTCCAACGTTTTCTCCGTTTGTTACGACTGCTTCGGCAGAGTAAGTTGCATTAGTTGTAGTAGTACCTGCTTTGGTAACTAGTTTATATTTCGTGTTGTTAAATTCAATTGTTGCTGGTTTTTCATCATTTTCAGCTGCGTTATATGCTGTTCCTGCTTTAACATTTGTAGAATCTTGTACAGATGTTTTAATTTCAGTACCGTCAGTATTAATGTATTTAATCACTACTGATCCAGCTTTTTCGTAGACATAAGTAACTTCTTTTGTTTTACCTTCTTCTACTGTTCCAGTAACTGGTGCTGAATCTGCTTTTACTCCGTCATTTGAAGTTGTTAAGTAATATACTTCTCCAGTTGCTGTTGTAATCTTGTTCGGCTTATTAGCTGAAGTGCTTGCGTCATAATTGGTACCATTTGATACATCTGTCGCATTGGCAACAGCTAAACCTTTGTCTTCTACTGTAGTTGGAGTTGTAGCATTATCAAATGTTAATGCACCTGTTAATTTCGTACCATCTGATAATTCATATTTAGTCACTACACTTCCTAGTAACTCATACTGATAAGTTACAGTGATTTCGTTCTCTTCTACTGTACCAGCTGCTGGTTTAGATCCTGCTTGTAAACCAATTAGTCGATAAACTTTTCCATCTGCTGTGGTAATCTTAGATGCTTTTTTACTAGTAACATCATAGTCAGAATTTACACTTGCATCTGTTACAGGTTTTAATCCATCAACTGTTACTTCTTCAGTTGAATTATTAGGCATTGTTGCTGTTCCAGCGATTGGTTGTCCAGCTTTATCAACATACTTCACATTTACTGCTGATTTTTTCTCTTTGTAGACGAATGTTACTACTTTATCAGCTTCTGTTACTGTTCCTGTTTCAGGCTCTGATGTATTGTATAATCCATTATTTTCTTTTACAAGTTCATATACTTTTCCATCTGCTGTTGTAATCTTAGTCGCTTTTTTCTCAGCTACTTTATTATCATACCTTGTGCCTAACCCTGCTTCAGTGACTGCTTTTACTCCGTCTGCTGTTACTGCTTCTGTTGTATTTCCAGGCATTGAAGCTGTTCCTGCTAGTGGAGTTCCTTTTTCATCTACGTATTTAACTAGAACATTCCCTTTAACTTCTTTATAAACATAAGTGACTTCAAGAGTTTGGCCTGCGACAACCTTACCTGTCTCATTTCCTCTAGTACTTTGAGGAACCAGTTGATAAACTTTACCATCTGCTGTAGTAATGCTTGTTGGTTTATGATCTTGTGTATCGTAGTCTGAACCTGCTTTGGCATTATCAGTATCCGTAACCGTTTGAGTCACTGGTTGTTGATTTTCATTGGTTCCTTGGAGAGGATGGCCTTCTGTATCAACATAGTGAACAAGGACTGATCCAGCTTTTTCATAGACATAAGTTACATCTGTAGTTCCTTCTACAACAGGTCCTTCTTCTATTGCTGAATTTGTAGCTACACCATTTACTGTAGTTTTTGTTTTAGTCTCGTCTAAATAGTAAACAGAACCATTTGCTTCTAATCTTTGAGGTTTTTCTGCATCGCTTTCTTTTGTATTATATTGAACGTTCTCTGCAGTTTTGTTTGTACTAACAACTACTTCTTGATTATTCGCATCAAGATAATAAGTTTTTGTTTCAACTTCTACTACAGCATCAACAGTATCATTATATGACGATTTAAGAGTTGTTCCATCTTCTGTTTGATAATGTACGGTAACCGAGCCTTTCTTTTCAACTCTACGAGTTACTTCAGGACTATAAGTGTAGGTGATAGTAGTACGACCACTACCTAAACGATAAGCACGAAGCGGTGTATAGGCTGTACGATAGTTATACTTCTCACTAACAGGGCCTTTAACGATTAGATTGAAGTAGAGTTCATACCCATCTCCTTCGTCATATCCAGATTCATTACTTACATTGATGTCTTTATCGGGATCAAATATTGTAGCAGTAGTTGGTCTCTTTTCGGAATCCAGGGTATCTTCCTTGTCTGAGTCTTCGACTCCAGGTTGATTGAGATATGAAAACGCAAGGTATCTTTTCATATTCCCTTCTGTATTTTGCAAACCTTTTTCTTTGATGTAAGCTAAATAGCCTTTTAAAAAAGTTCTAGTTCCTTCATGACTAAGGCCATCGGGATTGTCTTTGTGAGCATTGATTGCCTCATACAATTCATGAAGACTAGATATATTATTTGCTGTAGGAAACTGCACGACATAGGTAAAACTCGTTATGTCATGTCCAGCTGTTACAAAGGTATTTTTTTCTAATACGACAACATAATCACCTTCCTTGATGCCACCATCTGCAGCGATATTCGTAGAAGTATAATCTTTTGCTGTGGCTTCTCCCGCCTTGAAGGTGTCCTCTAACCATTTATCAGAGCTAGTAGCTGGCGTGTTGGCTACTACATATTTGCCGTAAGTCCCCTTACCAGTTTCTTCGACAATCCAAGTACGACCTCCTGGTTTAACCCCACTGTGGTTAATTTTCCCATCATTTTGAATAAGACCTTCAGAAGTTAGTTTTGCAGTCACAGTTCCAAGAGTAGAGTCAGAGTATACCCCTCCTCCATCACCTGTAATTTCTACAGCTGGATCCCCAATTTTATGATACGTAGTGCCATCTTTTTCAATCGTATCTTTTCCTACTGCACCGTTCTCTTTTGCCTTAGCTAACTCATCATCGGTAATGTTGTTACCTGTTAATGTTTTGAAGACTTTTCCTGATTTTCCGTATACTTCGTAACCTACCGTAATTTGTTTTTTAAAGCCTGCATCTTGATTTTTATTTTCTTCTAAAACCGTTTTATCAGTTGAGACATATTTGTAGTCTACCTTACCGGTTTTAGTAATTTCTTCCGTACCTGTTTCTGTCGGTTTGGGATTAGGATCAAAATCTTTTGAAGCAAGCCCACCATCACTATAATCATCACTCTCAATTTTCACATTTGCTGTGTCTACTGTAATAGAGCCCTTACTATTTGATATAGTAGTTGTCCCATCTTTATTATCAATAATAGCAGCTTCTACAGACTGAGTATTGACAGACAAAGCGATAGCAGCACCCATAATGAGCCCAAGAGTTCCTATTTTTACTGAGTCTGAACGACCGTTTTTTAATTTACGAATAGAAAAAATTTCTTTTTTATTTGAAAACATTTTTAACACTCCATATATATATATATATATATATATATATATTAACCTGAGTAACTAAATGAGAAAGAAAAACAGGTTATTGATTTTAGTATATCATTTTGCTCATAATTAGACAAGTTTGACACCCGAAATATTTTATTTCTTATGTATATTACTGCCTCTAACGTATAATATCAGAAAGAGGGCTGTTAAATAATTTATCGAATATAAAAACATAAAACACATCATATCAAGGTCTTCTTGTCTAGACATGATATAATGCGTCTTTATCTTTTATATTTCTACTCAGACTCCTGAGCTATTTACATCCACCCTGAGGGAATCGAACCCCCATCTCAAGAACCGGAATCTTACGTGATATCCATTACACTAAGGGTGGAAACTTGTTTTATTATAACAGAAATTTGCTCTAATAACAAGTTTTTTTCTAGCCGGATAGCCCGTCTTAGTGGGAAGCATCCCCATTCCAGATAGAGTTTTTCACGATAACATAATCAACGTGTTTAAGGTCAGCAACCTGACGTCCACCTGCATAGGAAATCGCACTTTGAAGGTCTTGTTCCATCTCAGTTAAAGTGTCTTGCAGATGACCTTTGGCTGGAAGCAAGATGCGTTTTCCTTCGACGTTTTTATAAGCACCTTTTTGATATTGTGAAGCTGAACCATAGTACTCTTTGAACTGTTCGCCATCGACTTCAATCGTGTTCCCTGGACTTTCGATGTGTCCTGCAAAGAGGGAGCCAATCATAACCATACTAGCACCAAAACGGATAGACTTAGCAATATCGCCGTGAGTACGAATTCCTCCATCAGCGATAATCGGTTTACGTGCAGCCTTGGCACACCAGCGTAGAGCAGCCAATTGCCAGCCCCCTGTACCAAAACCAGTCTTGACCTTGGTGATACAAACCTTACCAGGACCGATTCCGACCTTAGTAGCATCCGCACCAGCATTTTCAAGTTCACGCACGGCTTCTGGTGTTCCTACATTTCCAGCAATAACAAAAGTATCTGGTAATTCTTTCTTGATGTGTTGAATCATAGAAATCACGCTATCCGCATGACCATGGGCAATATCAATCGTGATGTACTCAGGAGCATCAGCCTTGAGCTGGCTGACAAAATCATACTCATAATCCTTAACACCGACAGAGATAGAAGCAATGAGCCCTTGCTCATGCATGCGCTTAATAAAAGGAATACGTCCTGCCTCATCAAAACGATGCATAATGTAGAAATAACCACCTTTAGCCAGTTGCTCTGCTACATTTTCATCCAAAATCGTCTGCATATTAGCTGGCACAACAGGTAGTTTAAAGGTGTGATTTCCTAGAGTGACACTTGTATCCGCTTCTGCACGGCTTTTAATCACACATTTATTTGGGATCAATTGAATATCTTCGTAATCAAAAATTGGAAATTCATTTAACATATCGATGTCTCATTTCTTTTGTAATGACCTACCTATGCTCTCGCATCACTACGCCTTTCCCGACGTTTCCTTAGTTCATTATAAACTAAAGTACAGTTTTTGTCAAATAATGTTATAAATTAAAATATATTGTTCGGATTTTATGATATAAACAACAAAAGAAAGAAGAGAGATTATTTTCTCCCCACTTCTTCTACATTCTAATAATACTCTCCCTGACGGTAGTCCCATGAGTTAAAGGTGTCTGACAGGTGCATCATAATCTTATCAATGTCAAGCCCTTTGCGGATTACAACTGGAGCTGGTGAAGTTGAACGTGCTTCTCCTTGTTCTGGGATGAGTTTGCCGTCTTTATCGACCATAGAGACCATCACACCTTGCTCGTAGCGAGTTTCAATCGTTTTGTCAGGTTGGATAGATGCAACGTAGTCGTCTGCCTCGATAACAAGGTCAACTGCCCCTTCGATGCGTTCTCCGATACCTTCTACCTTACCACGGTTTCCTTTTCCAGATGGGTTAGCTGATGAGGCATAAACCATCTTGCCTTCTTCCCAAAGTTTGGCAGCCAATTGTTCACCAGCTTTCCCAAACTTGATAACGAAACAGCTAGTACCACGCACGTCAGTCATCAGCTCTTCACGACCATCACCGTATGCTTTGAGTTTTTCAAAAGCTTCTGGTTTCCAAGGAAGGATACAACCAAGAAGAATATCTTCATCCCAATGTTTTTGGTAGAAGGCTTCAATTTCTGGGTTGAGTTGTGCTAAGGCGCGAAGCTCATCCATGCTACCACAGAGAACAACACCTGGTTTGTTACGGTTACGTTCTTTGGCTTCAAACTTACGTTCAAGACCAGCCTTATCGCTAGTCATGATTATGTAACCAACTTTTGTAGGGCAAACGATACATCCGCCCTCACCTTTTAAAATATCATAGCCTTCTTGTGAAAGTGTTCCGTTCCATTGAATGTGTTTTGTCATAGTTCTATTTCCTTTTCTATTTTTCTAATCCTGCCAGTAGGCTGGTCGTTGTTTTTCATAAGCAGCAATCAAATCTTCATACTGCAAGGTAATACCGATATCATCCAAACCATTTAAGAGTTTGTGTTTCCACTCGCTATCAATTTCAAAAGTGAATTCTCCAACTGGTGAGATGATTTTTTGTTGTTCCAAGTCCACAGTTACCTGGTCACTTGGTTGTAGCTGAGCTAGTTTCTCTCGAACCTCTCTGGGCTGAACAATAGGCAACATGCCATTATTGAGTTCATTATTGTAATGAATATCACCGAAAGATCCTGCAATCACGACCTTAAAACCATAGTCCGCTAAAGCCCAAGCTGCGTGTTCCCTCGAAGACCCTGCCCCAAAGTTATCCCCTGAGATGAGAATACTAGCTTTCCGATATTCAGGTCGGTTAAAAACAAAGTCTGGGTCCTCAGTATAGAGATCGTCCAGATAACGCCAAGCATACATGAGATACTTACCAAAGCCTTTTTTATCAATTAACTTTAGAAACTGCTTGGGAAGGATTTGGTCGGTGTCAATGTTATCATTCATAAGAGGAACGGTCGTTCCTGTATAAACTGTGAATTTCTCCATATCCTCTCCTTACTGGGCTTCTGGCATTTGCCGAACATCTACGAAGCGTCCTGCAATAGCTGCCGCAGCTGCCATAGCTGGACTACAGAGATGAGTCTTAGCACCAAAGCCTTGTCTGTCTTCAAAGTTACGGTTGCTGGTTGAAGCGCAGTGGACACCATCTGGTACCTTGTCAGGATTCATCCCTAGGCACATAGAGCAACCTGGGTCTCTCCACTCAAAGCCAGCATCTAGAAAGACCTTGTCCAAGCCCAACTTCTCAGCAGCTCGTTTCACAGGACGAGAGCCTGGAACCACGATAGCCGTTAAGTTAGGAGCTATTTTCTTTCCTTTGACAAATCGCGCAGCCAGTTGCAAGTCGCTGAGACGAGCATTGGTACAAGAACCGATAAAGATATAGCCTAGTTCAATATCAGCTGGCTTTTGACCAGGCTCCAAGTCCATGTAATTGTAGGCTCGTTCATCATTCATATCCTTAATTTCTGGGAAACTACTGTCAAAGTCAACGCCCATAGCAGGATTGGTGCCCCAGGTTACCATGGGAGCCAAGTCTGAGACATCCATCTGGATGACCTTATCGTAAACGGCATCATCATCACTGACAATTGTTTTCCAATCCGCCACAGCCAATTCAAAATTCTCTGGAACACACTCGCGTCCCTTGAGATAATCATAGGTGGTTTGGTCCGGATTCATGATTCCCATCTTGGATCCAAACTCGATGGACATATTGCAGATAGTCATTCGCTCTTCCATGCTCAGTGCATCAATTGCCTGTCCCCGATATTCCACTACATAGCCGACACCACAGGCAACACCGTACTTGGCAATCAAGGCGAGAATGTAATCCTTGGAATAAACTCCTTTTTGAGGAACACCAGTGAATTCTACCAGCATTTTCTTGGGTTTAACCTGCCAGAGGGTCTGTGTCGCAAAAACATGCTCAACTTCACTGGTCCCAATTCCAAAGGCGATAGCTCCAAATGCTCCGTGGGTTGCCGTATGGCTGTCTCCACAGACTATGAATTTTCCTGGTTGGGTCCTTCCTGTTTCTGGACCAACCATGTGAACGATTCCTTGCTTTTCAGAACCGTGGGCAGCATGTTCGATCCCAAATTCCTCAACATTTTCAGCCAGCTTATCAATTTGTGCCTTAGAAATGACATCTCTAATATCGTAGATATTGACTGTCGGGACATTGTGGTCAAAGGTTCCAAATGTCAATTCTGGTCGTCTCAATCTACGACCTGCGTCTCGTAATCCTTGAAAAGCCTGAGGGCTGGTCACTTCATGAATATAGTGCTGATCCACATACATGAGTTGGGGCTGCCCCTCTTCTCCTGTGATGACATGACGGTCCCATAATTTATCAAAAATCGATTTTCCTGCCATCCATTACCTCCAAATAAAATATAAGGCTACTAGTGTGGACACCATTCCGAGAAACCAAACTGTTTTAAAATACCATTTTCGAGTCTTGTGGTGAAAGATGATTCCTGCTAACCAGCCCCCAAAACCACCACAAGTAAAAGCTAAAATAAGTAAGATTTTCTCAGGGATGCGCCAAACTCTTCTCCTTGCCTTAGATTTGTCAATACCATAAATCAAGAAAACCATGACATTCCAAATCAAAAGGACTAGAGTAATTTTTTCGTCTAACTTCATAACCTTGCAATAATAGCTTCCGTCATTTCCTTAGTCGAAGCCTGTCCACCTATATCTCTTGTTAAAATGCCAGCCGCTAAACTAGCTTCAACAGCACGCTCAATACGCTCTGCATCCTCATAACGACCAAAACTATCTCTCAACATCATGGCCACTGATAAAATCATGGAGATAGGATTGGCAATGCCTTGACCAGCAATATCAGGTGCTGAACCGTGAATAGGTTCATAGAGACTTGGTCCATTTTCAGAATGACTGGCTGATGGCATAACTCCAAGTGTGCCAGATAGAACGCTTGATTCATCCGAGAGAATATCTCCGAAAAGATTTTCTGTCACGATGACATCAAACTTAGCAGGATTGGTAATCATGAGCATGGCAGCTGAGTCCACCAACTGGTGCTCCAAGGTCACATCTGGGAAATCCTGTGATACCTTCTCAGCTACTTTCCGCCAGAGTTTTGATGTCGCTAGAACATTTTGCTTATCAATACTAGTAACAATTTTTCTGCGATTTCTTGCAATTTCAAAGGCCTTACGAATAATCCGCTCTACTTCCTCATAGCTATAGTCGTTGATATCACGCGCTTTTCGCTCTTCAAGAATATGATCTCCAAAGTAAATCCCGCCTGTCAACTCACGCACTACGACAAAGTCTACACCAGCAATTCGTTCCGGTTTGAGTGGTGACAAATGCTTGAGACTGTCAAAGATTTTTACAGGGCGAATATTAGCGTAAAGATTGAGTTCCTTACGGAGAGCTAACAAGCCTTGTTCAGGCCGAACCACTGCTCCATCATACTGAGGACTACCGATAGCCGCTAGGAGAATGGCATCTGCTTCACGACATACCTTGAGGGTTTCATCAGGTAAGGGATGCCCTGCAGCATCGATACCTGCACCTCCAAAAGGTCGTCTATCAATCTCATAGTCAAAACCTGTTTTTTCAGCTAGCGCTTCCAGGACTTCTAACCCAGCCTCCATGATTTCTGGGCCAATTCCGTCCCCTGCTAGAGTTACTATTTTCTTTGTCATAGTTTTCTCCTTTACACACTAGGCATATCGCGATAGGAAACGCTACGTCCCATCTCACCAGCATTCTCTTTTTGAACAAAGGTATTGGCATTGATGTAAGCAATAGCCGAAGCCTTCAACACATCGAAATCAAGACCTGCTGCGTTAAAGATGGTTTCTGTATCTCTGTTTTCAACAGTGACTAATACCCGAGCCTGGGCATCAATTCCATCTGTCACGGCATCAATGGTATAGGACACCAAGCGGACGGATTGATTGAAGAATTTGTCAATAGCGTTGAAGATAGCCTCAACAGAACCTTGTCCTGTCGCATTAAATTCGACTTTCTCACCATCCATATTAGCCAGGCTAACAAGCGCTTCAATGTCATTATCTGCATGGGTTTGCAGTTGTAAATCATCAAAGTGGAAGCCTTCTGGGTTTTCAACCATAGTTCCAGCGACCAGCGCTCTAATATCTGCATCTGTGATTTCTTGCTTCTTGTCTGCCAGCGCCTTGAACTTCGCAAAGAGTGGTTTGATATCCTCTTCTGTAAAATCTAGGGCCAATTCTCTTAGTTTCTCAACAAAGGCATGGCGACCAGACAATTTTCCAAGCGGAAGACTATTACTCTTAACACCAACCAATTCAGGGGTGATAATCTCATAAGTAAGAGGATTTTTAAGAACTCCATCTTGGTGAATACCAGATTCGTGAGAGAAGGCATTGCCACCGACCACAGCCTTGTTTTTAGGAACTGGGATACCTGAGAAGCGAGAAACCATTTCTGACGTATTGATGGTCTCATTTAGGACAATACTGGTTTCTGCTTGGTAGTAATCTTGGCGAATATTGAGGGCTACTGCAATTTCTTCTAAAGCAGCATTTCCAGCTCGCTCCCCGATACCATTGATGGTTCCTTCGACCCGTCCTGCCCCATTCTTAACAGCAGCAAGGCTATTAGCTACTGCCATTCCGAGGTCATCATGACAGTGTGGTGAATAGATAATCTGACGATCTGTCTTGACATTCTCAATCAAGTATTTGAAGATAGCACCGTATTCCTCTGGTGTGGTAAATCCTACCGTATCAGGGATATTGATATAAGACGCCCCTGCATCAACCGCTGTTTGAACAACTTGCAAGAGGAAATCCAACTCTGTTCTGGTCGCATCCTCTGGAGAGAACTCGACAACCTCAAACTTAGAACAGGCATAGTAAACATGCTCACTAATTGCTTCCAAAATCTCTTCCTTGCTCTTATTGAGCTTATACTTACGATGAATCGGACTTGTAGCAATAAAAACGTGAACTTGTGGATACTTGGCGTCCTTGAGGGCCTCATAACAAGCATCAATATCAGACTTGACCGAACGTGCCAAACCAGTCACCGCCGTTTTCTTCAAGACCTTAGCAATCTCCTGCACTGCCGTAAATGAGTCTGGGCTAGCCGCTGGAAAACCAGCTTCGATGGCTGAAATACCCCATTTCTCCAGCTGTCTTGCTATGGCAATTTTTTCCTTGATTGAAAAGTTAACACCTGGTGTCTGTTCTCCATCCCTAAGGCTGGTATCTAGAAATTCAACTGTTCTCATAAGATTTCCCCTTTTCCAAATGTGGTTTTAAAAAAACATCTCGCTTAGAAGTCCAAGCGAGATGTTGATTCACTCCCGCTTGGTAAGCCAAACAGGACTAATGCTTTTTGCACTAGACCGAGTACCTCAACAACAAAGCGAATTGATTAAACTTAGCTGTTTTCATATTTGACTTTCTCCTTCGTTTGATATCTTGTTTAGTATTTTAGCATAGGCAAAAGTACTTGTCAAGAAAAAATCCAATATTTTCTGAAAATTTCTTCAGTAAAGAATATTTTGCTAATTGAAAGTTCTTGAAAAATCTTGAAATGTTTCATTTTTTAGTGGTTAAGTTCCAACTTTTTTCTATCAATTCCAGTACCATTTCATCTGACAAAGTATCATCAAGGGCCGCACTAATCCAGTATCGTTTATTCATATGAAAAGCTGGATAAATGCCCTTTTTTGAAAGTAAGTCAGCTACTTGGTCATGTTTGAGGTTGACTGCTTCCACCTGTCCTTCTCTGCCCTTTTCCAGCTTATCCCAAGAGATTTTCATCAAGACGGCATACCACTTTTTATTGCCTTCATGTCTTAACACTGCCGTATCAGGCGATTTCTCCCACAAATACTCCAACTGATTACCATACTTTTCCTGAACTTGAGTCATGATTCGCTTAGTCTGAGGGCAGATAAAATCCTGTACCTCAAAACAAGCCTTCCGAATCTGGTAGAGAATCTCCAGACAAGCCTCACGGACACTTGCAACAAAACTTCCTGTCATACTTTCCATATGAACTTGAGGATAGAGGTCACCAGTCTCCTGGTCAAAGACTTGAAAACTCACATTATCAGTAGTGATGGACACAGTCATGACAAAGTCATCCTGCAAAATTTGGCAACTATAGGTCCACACTCCACCATTTTCTACAAAACCATAATCATGAGCCTTTTCTTGATTAAACTGATAGGATTTAAAAATTTCAAACATAAGTGAAAACTGCTACCCAAAGCTAGCAGTTCCTTTCTATTTTTTAAAAGACAACCTTGGTTCCGTGCAATTGTGTCACGCCCAGTTGGTCAATAAAGGTTTGACGGTTGTCAAGGTCAATCCCCCCACCTGGTAGAATTTCAATCTTACCTTTAGCATGTTCCAAAATTCTGTGATAGTGAGCAAAACGTTTCTCTAGTGAATCGCCAGACACACCAGCACGAGTTAGGATACGAGTGACTCCAGCTTGACTAAGCCAGTCAATAGCTTCCAGTTGATCATCATCACTCAATTCATCAAAGGCCATGTGAAAGACAATTTCCATACCTTTTGATGCCGCAATTAACTTTTCAAGATTAGGCTTATCCAACTTCTTATCAGCAGTTAAAGCCCCAAATACAACCCCTTGACTTTCAGCCTGAGCAGTCAATCGAATGTCTTCTAGCATGATTGCAATTTCCATATCATTATAAACAAAGTCGCCACCACGTGGACGAATCATGGTCATGATGGTCGTATCGTAGTTAGCTGCCAATTCAACCGCTGCCTTGGTCACTCCATAGCTGGGCGTTGTCCCACCAACTGCTAGATTGTCACAGAGTTCGATTCGACGAGCTCCAGCCTGCATCGCTTTTTCAAGCAAGGTCACATTTTCAGCACAAAATTCGTAAATCATTTGATTCTCCTTGAAGATTACTTTAAATTTATTATATCATATTGTTGTGAATATGCTTTCAATTTTATCAAGGCAAATAACTACTATTTTAACTATTCTTTGTCTGGAATGACCTTGAAGAGATAATAAGTGATAAAGATGGTCAAGGCTCCTAGACCGATTTTGACTGGTAAAAGAGGGGCAAAATAAATGGAAATTCCCATCAAGATGTAGATAGATACGATGATTTTTTTCTTACGTTCACGGGCAATAGACTTAGTCTCGCGAAAATCAGCTACATATGCTTGATAGAGCTTGGTATGATAAAGCCAATCTTCGAAGCGCTTGGAACTTCTTGAGAAACAAGCAATAGACAACAAAAGAAAAGGCGTTGTAGGCAACAAGGGTAAAACTACCCCAACAATAGCCAAAGCCAGTGATAAAAAACCAATTATCAAATAGATAAGACGCATAACTTCTCCTCGTTAAAATAATCTTCTTCTAGTTTCGCATACAATGGTGAATTTTGTCAAGCTCCAACCAAAAAGAGCCTGAAATTCACTTTCAGGACTCTCCTCTTATTTAATCTTTTCTTCTTCGTAGTCACCCTTGCTACAAACAACCTGCTTGCCACCACCACGGACTTTTTTCTCCATGAGGAAGTTGCCACATTTTGGACAGTCACGACCAACAGGCTTATCCCAAGAGGTAAACTCACAGTCTGGATAGCGATTGCAACCATAGAAAAGGCGATTACGTTTTGTTTTACGCTCAATAATCTGTCCCTGATGACAACTTGGACACTCAACACCGATTTCTTTCACGATTGCTTGGGTATGACGGCAATCTGGGAAATTGCTACAAGCGTAGAACTTACCAAAACGACCAAGTTTAATGACCATTGGACTGCCACACACTTCACAGTCAAATCCAGCTGGTTCATCCTTGATTTGGATTTTTTCCATTTCTTCTTCAGCCTTGGCGACTTCTTTAGAGAATGGTTTGTAAAAGGCGTCTATAACACGTTGCCACTGCTCTTTTCCGACTTCGACATCATCCAGTTTGCCTTCCATTTCAGCTGTAAAGGTCACGTTTACGATATCTGGGAAATATTCAACGATGAGCTTATTAACAATTTCTCCCAACTCTGTCGGTTCAAAGCGTTTGGCTGCAAGGCGAACATAGTAACGTTTCTGAATAGTTTCAATGGTTGGCGCGTAGGTTGACGGACGTCCAACCCCATTTTCCTCCAAGGTCTTGATCAGTGTCGCTTCAGAATAACGGGCAGGCGGTTGAGTAAAATGTTGCTCTGGTTTGCTATTGACCTGTTTGACCACATCTCCAACAGCCATATCTGGTAACATTTTATTCTTGTCAGAATCATTATAAATGGCAAGATAACCATCAAACTTAACCTGACTACCATTAGCAGCAAATTGGACCCCATTTTGAGACAATTTAACAGCCATGGTATCAAAGACAGCGGCTGTCATCTGACTCGCTACAAAACGATTCCAGATAAGGGTATAAAGCTTGAGCTGATCCTTGTCCAGATACTTAGCAATACTTTCAGGTGTATTAAAGACGCTAGACGGGCGAATCGCCTCATGGGCATCCTGAGCTCCAGAAGCATTTTTAACCTTGCTACCATGCTTAGAATACTTGCTACCAAAACGATCCGTAATGAAACTTGCTGCTTCGTTCTGCGCTACTGGACTGATACGAGTCGAATCGGTACGCATATAGGTAATCAAACCTTGAACACCAGAACCGATATTAATTCCTTCATAGAGCTGTTGGGCAACCATCATGGTTTTTCGAGTACGGAAATTGATTTTATTGGCAGCATCCATCTGCATAGATGAAGTGGTATAGGGTAAAGGAGCATTGCGTTTGCGCTCTTTCTTATCCACCTGATCTACTGAAAAGTCTTTACTAGTCAGACGAGACAAGACTTCCTTGACCTCATCATTGCTAGTCAATTTCAGCTTTTTGCCATCCACTCCATAGAAGGAAGCCTGAAATTGCTTGGTTCCCTTTTTAAAGACACCATCAATTGTCCAATATTCTTCTGGTTGGAAGGCATTAATTTCATTCTCACGGTCAATGATTAACTTAAGCGCAATAGACTGAACGCGCCCTGCTGACAAGCCCTTCTTGACCTTCTTCCACAAAATAGGAGAAATCGAATAGCCTACCAAGCGGTCCAGGACACGACGAGCCTGTTGAGCATCGACCAAGTCCATATTAATCTTGCGAGGTTCTTTAAAAGCATTTTTGACCGCATCCTTGGTGATTTCATTGAAGACCACACGGTTGGCATCATTTTCATCTAAGTTGAGAATGTGAGCCAAATGCCAAGAAATCGCTTCTCCTTCACGGTCCGGGTCACTCGCCAGAAAGACTTTATTAGCTTTTTTGGCTTCTTTTTTCAAGTCATTGATAAGAGGCCCTTTTCCTCGGATATTGATATATTGCGGTTCATAATTATTTTCAATATCGACGGACATACTAGATTTCTTCAAATCACGGATATGGCCGACACTGGCTAAAACCTTGTAGTTTCTGCCTAGATATTTCTCAATCGTTTTGGCCTTAGCAGGCGACTCCACGATTACTAGATTTTTTTTAACTGTTGATTTTTTCTTTTTTGTTGCCGTAGCCACAGTATCACACCTTTTCAAAGTAATAAACTTTATAAAGTGTAAACCATTTTGCCATAACTGTCAAGACTTAGCTCCTATATATAGAAGAAAAGTTTATCTAGTAAGCGAAATTTCGTCTTATACTCAATGAAAATCAAAGAGCAAACTAGGAAACTAACCGCAGGTTGCTCAAAGCACTGCTTTGAGGTTGCAGATGAAACTGACGAAGTCAGTAACCATACCTACGGCAAGGTGAAGCTGACGTGGTTTGAAGAGATTTTCGAAGAGTATTAAAATTCAAATTCCGCAAGAACATCCTTCCCACTGGTGACCAATTTTGCCCCTTCTTGAATCAAATGATGGCAACCGTCTGATAGTCCATCTAAAATGCTACCAGGAATTGCAAAGATATCGCGCCCTTCTTCCATTGCTCTCTCACAGGTAATCAGACTACCTGAACGCATCTTAGCCTCTGCTACAATCACACCACGACAAAGTCCAGCGATGATGCGATTACGGGCAGGAAAATGAAATTTTAGAGGTTGTTCGCCAGGTCCATATTCACTGAGAACCAGATGCTCATTGCTGATGTAGTCTTGCAAGCGTTTATTGGCTTTAGGATAAAACACATCCAGACCTGTTCCAATCACTGCAATGGTTTTTCCGCCATTCTGGAGAGCTGCCATATGAGCTGCTGTATCAATACCCTTGGCTAAGCCACTGACAATAACCAGTTCATTTTCCAAGCCTTTAATGACTTTTTCAACTGACTTAGCTCCCTGTTTGCTACAAGCACGACTGCCCACAACTGCTACCTTAGGAAATTTCAAGAGGTCAAGATTTCCCTTGTAAAATAAAAGCACAGGCGCATCGTATATTTCACTTAAATCCCAAGGATAACAGTCGTCTAAAATAGAGAAAGATGGAAATTTTTGAAACTCCTTCTCCAAATGCTTATCGTCTATCTGAAAATAACGTTCCATAAAAACAGCTGGATTTCTGCAACCTGATATATCTGCAATATCTCCTAACAACAGTTCTTGATCGACATTTTCACCGTATTCTAGAACGTTTAAAATCTGTTGATTGCTCAAACCTGATTTTTTCAATTTATAGATTTCATAGTTTGTGATTTTCATAAATATCTCCATTTCTTTTTCTACTCATCTATCTATTCGTAAAAAATCAAAAAAACATCCGACTATTTTAGCCAGATGTTGGAATCTTTAATTTTCGTTTTTAAGAATTTCTTCTAATTTATGATAGTCTTGGACACTATCGATTTCATAGATACTATTGCCTTCTAATTCTTCAACATAGACATCCAGCTCTTTGATATTATCCTTAACCATATTGTCCCAGTAGAGATCAACAAATTCACCACTTGCATAAGCCTTGTCAATAAAGCTGACAATCTTTTCTGCAGTTGGAGCATCCCAGAAGGATACACCACTAAGGATGCGACCTGCCTTGCTATCAACAATAATGTCTTGAACTTTGTAGTCATCGCCATAGACTAAGAACCATTCATTAGTACAATCTTCACGATAGACACTAAAATAAGTCGAACGTGTCAAATCATTGCGGAACATATTTTTAAAGAGATAATTATCGGCATCAATAACATAGCTGTTAGCTAATTCTTCTTTTACAAGATAGAGAGAGTAAAAGTTATTGTAGTCAGCGTATTTATCATTGAAGACGAGGCGAACACCATATTTCTCTTTTAAATAATCGAATTGTTCTTTAAGGTAACCAACGATGATGATGATGTCGTTAATTCCTTTTTCTTTGAGAAACTCAATTTGGTATTCAATCAGGGGTTTTTGATTAACCTGAACCAAGGCTTTAGGGGTATTTTCAGTCATAGGACGCAAGCGAGTTCCCAAGCCCGCTGCTAAGATGATGGCTTTCACACGAATCTCCTTTATTCTTTAATAATAATATAAACTCCAGCAATAACGACAAGTGACGTAATAATTGTCAACATATCTAGCGGTGCACCCAAGAAAACAACTGCAAACAAGACTGTCCATACTACATAGCTCACGTTAAGACCTGTAGCCTTGGCTGGTTGCAAGCGATTGATAGCGATATAATAAGCCAAGTAGGAAATCATATCAAAGGCTGCAAAGACAATCATAAGACCTAACAATTGTCCATTAGCTACTTCTGCAAATGACTGATGAGAGAAGAGCACAATCACAAGATAGGACAAGAATGAAGTCACTTGACGGATTAAGAGGGCTTCGATTTCACTCAATTCACTTTCCATAGCAAAGGAGCTAAGAACACTCTCACTTCCCCATGCAATAGCACAAACCAAAGCACAGAGAATACCAATGTAGAAGGAATTGACCTGTTCAACCTTATAGGTCTGAGCAATAATCCCTGCAATAATCAAGACAATCCCAAACACAGTATTTTTCGAAATCTTGTGCTTCAAAAAGAAGAAAGCCAATAAAACTGAAATCGCAGGATAAATAGCCGATACAGATGAAGCTAAAGAACTACCGATATACTTAACTGCATAAAGATTGGCCTGCATACCGATAGGGCCTGCTAGCAAGGCTCCGATGATCACACTAACATTGCGAATATTTAAGAAAATTGAGAGACGAACTTTTCCTTCTTTTACCAAGAGAAAAGCTAGTAAGATAAAGATACTCAAGAAATCGTGAGCAGCGGCTACCACAAAGGGCGACAAGTCAGTAAAAATTGAAAAGATATAAGCACTAATTGTCAGACCCAACCCCCAGAAAATACCTGAGAGTAGACCAAAAGAAACTCCATTTTTATTTTTCATCTGAACCTCCATAATAGGACAAACCTTTGACAGCTCTTTGGTAACGATTCACACCATAGTCACCAAAATCTGCACCTTGCTCTTCTTTGTAGACTGTCCATAGACTCCAAATAGCATCTTGCAAAATTTTATAGATTGCAATCTTTTCACGAGAGACAGGTGTTTGCTCACTCTCATAGTGAGATAAGAAAGCTTCTTCCTCTTGGGAAGTGAATTCAGACTCTAAAAAGAGAGCAGCCAAATCCCACATTGGATCGTTCATTGATGAATATTCCCAGTCAATCAGATATAGACGTCCTTGAGGTGATTCGATAAAGTTTTCAGGTACCAAATCGATGTGACAAGATTTTCTGTCAACACCTAAGTCAGCCAGTCTTTTCTCTAAGGAGAAGACTTCTTCTCGAACTGCTTCATAGTTAGCATACGGGATTTTTTCTTCAATTAAGGATTCGTATTTTTTGATTTCTTCAAAAGGAGCAAATTCTCCCCTTAATTCCTTACCAGATGCATGAATGGTTTGTAATATTGGAGCAATTTTGTCAAATTTAGTCTTGATTGACCTTGAATCAAGCGTAATCGCAGATTCGATATACTCATTTACTTTGATACCAGCTTCAATATCAAAAAGATAATTTCTTACATCTAAGTCTAAATCCTTTAGTAGTTCAAGATTGTACTTTTCATCTTGACGATTGATCAGCTTTTCTGTCCCTTTACCAAAGAATTTAACAATGTATTGCTTATTTGTTGTTTTGACCAAATAGTTTTGATTGGTCATTCCCCCCAGTTGTTCAACACTGAGGACTTCCTCTTCTTGACTAAGTAGGGATGAAATTTTTTCTTTAATGATTTTCTCCACAATTAACCTCCAGCACTTATACTTCCCACTTAAACACTGTTTTAAAGGCTGTGTTTAAATCGGTCGCAAAGACACGGTGAATATCTTTAATTTCTCTTACAGGTTCTTCTAGATAAAGGATATTTTTAAGACGATTGGCAAATTTCTTGACTTCCATCATTTGGATTGCATTTTCAAAATCAATGCGACCAGAACGAGAGGACCCAACCAAGAGCAAGCCCTTTTCTAAGGCATCACGAGTATTGAGATTGACTTTATATTCGCTAACTCCCATCATAAGAATCGTTCCCTGAGGACGAATGTAGCGAATCAAGTCATTAATGGCTGGTCCAGTACCATCACCACCACAACACTCAAAAGCGTGGTCAAAGGCCAAATCTTCAGGAATATTGTCAGTGATATAGCATTCTTTGGCAAATGAGAAGAGTTCCAACTTTTCCCAATGACGACCAATAACAACAATCTCTGCTTCTGGCAAAGTATAGTTGATAATATTGGCAACCACAAATGCTAAACTTCCATCTCCGATAACGGCAATTCGGTCCCGCTTGCTATGAGCAAGGGTCAATAGACGATTCATAGCGTGCATACCGACACTGACAAACTCTGTAATGGCTGCAACCGTATCTTCGATAGCATCATAAGCCACCACACGGTCTTTAGGAAGAGAAACAAACTCTCTCATAAAGCCATCAAAGCCACTAGACAAGAAATGAGTCCCTGTCATGTAGTTCTCATAGAATTCTTCATTGCTCTGCATAGGAGGCTGATTAGGAATCATGACAACTTTTTGCCCAACCTCGTAGGTTCCTGTAGGGTCAGAAATAACGGTTCCACATGACTCGTGAATCATTGCCATTGGAAGCTTTTTATTCAAAATCTTCGGATCACGTTTTCCTTGGTAGTAACGCTGATCCGCATGACAGACCGCCATGTAGTTGGGATGGATAAGGATATGATTCTCTTGGTCAATAGCCTCTTTCTGGTATTTGACGTTGATAAACTTGGGCTTAGTCAGTTGACAAATTTGATTAATCATATCGCTAGTCTTTCTCAATAATACTTTTTGCAATCTTCAAATCTGTCACTGTTGAGATTTTTAAGTTTGAGTATTCGCCCTTAGCCAAGGCCACATCTTTTCCTTTGATTACAAAGATCTTACATGCATCTGTCAAGATTTCCTTCTCTTCAGCAGAGAGAGCCGTAAAGGTCCATGAAGTCCTTGCAACGGAATGTTTGAGGTGTTTGTCCTTGATAGAGGTGAGCACGATTTGGAATATCTGTAATGAATTGACCATTAGTGCTTTCAACGATAGTATCAACCGCTTCTACCACTGTGTCCACTGCATCATGATTTTGAGCAAGTTTGATATTGTCCTGAATCATGCGAAGCGTAATGAACGGACGAACAGAATCGTGGGTAACAACGATGTCCTCTGGTGTAAGCGGACGATAAGCATCGATGGCTTCAATGATTTTCTCAATACTCGTATTACGGTCAGCACCACCTTTTGTAATAATGATACGCTCCTTATGAAGAGGTAGATATTTATCTACAAGATCTTCTGCATGGGAAACCCAGTCTCCGTGAACACCAACCACAATTTTTTCAATGCTTGGTTCTAAGACAAATTTTTCAATTGTATGAATCAAGATAGGTCGATCACCTAGCTCTAAAAATTGTTTTGGCAAGTTACTGATTCCCATACGTGTGCCAGTTCCACCAGCAAGAATTCCTGCATAAATCATCTATTTTCTCCTTTGTCTTACTAAAAAAACTTATTCTCTCTATTATACCACAATCTAGTCCTATCATGAAAGAAATACCGGCCCTCCTGTTCTAGAATAGGAGGATTAAGCAGTTCCATTATTCAAAGAAACTAGTCCATTTCTAGTAGTGACTAGGAATTCTGTAGTCATTACTAATAAATGGCTGTGAAATTTTAGAGTTCTTCAGAATAATATAGTTTTCTTAAAGAAAGCTTAAAATAAAACTTTGAAACTCCAAAGTGATTGCTTGGCTTACTGCCCTTCATTTCTTATTAGCTAACTTTATGATATAAATACGAATGGGCTCAGGACAAGTCTTTAAAATAAAAAATAACCAACTGCCACAAGAGCTCCAGAACCTAAAAATGCTTTTAGATTTTGCCAAAAATGATTGTTATTCGGAGTTTCAATAGATTGATTGATCTCAGAAAGAGAGACCTTTTTGTAAGAAGACATCGGAATATTCACTTTCTAATCTTGTCTTTGCCTATTTTATTAATGGAGTTTTGAAAATATAATGAAAATAATTTCCTATTTCCAATTTATTCTTATTATATCACATTTTGAAATGATTCTTAAGGAAAGCATGATAGTTAAAACAAGCAAGAACAGTATTGAAAAAAACCAGCGTTTTCTGACGCTGGTTTTAAAAATATGAAAAAATTTTTCTCAACTAGATCACTTCTGTGACAAAACTACGGCTTTCCAATACTTTGAGCATGGCGTTAGCTGTATCTAGGGCTGTGAAGAGGGGCACTCCGTGTTCAATAGCTGAACGACGAATCTGCTCACCATCTTCGTCTGCAGTTCGTTTGGTTCCTACTGTATTAATGATAGCTTGGATTCTTCCTTTGCGAACAAAACTTGGAATATCCTTATCATCATCACCAATCTTACCAACAGGTTGGGCTTGCAATCCATGACTGGCAAAGAAGGCTACTGTCCCTTCTGTCGCGAGGATTCCATAGCCAATATTTTGAAAACGACGAGCCAAATCCAAGGCCTCTTCTTTGGCATCATCAGCGATAGTAAAGACAACATTACCAAAGGTTGGCAAGTGTAGGTAAGAAGCTTCAAAGGCTTTATAGAGAGCTTTTTCCAAAGTCGTATCAGAACCCATAACTTCACCTGTTGACTTCATTTCAGGACCGAGCAAGCTGTCTACCTTAGCTAGTTTCGTAAAGGAGAAGACAGGTGCCTTGATATGAACGCGGGTACTTTCAGGGTAAAGTCCATCTTGGTAGCCAAGTTCTTCAAGTTTTTGACCCAGAATGAGCTTGGTTGCTACTTGAGCCATAGGGATATTGGTTACCTTAGAAAGGAATGGCACCGTACGGCTAGCACGTGGATTGACCTCAATAACATAGACTTTTTCATCCTTGATGACAAACTGGATGTTCATCATTCCAAGGCAGTTAAGACCGATTGCTAGGCGTTTAGTATAGTCTGCGATTGTTTCTTGCACCTTTTGCGACAAGGTTTGTGGTGGGTAAACGGCCATTGAGTCACCTGAGTGGACACCAGCACGTTCAATATGCTCCATGATACCTGGGATGAGGACATTTTGTCCGTCTGAAATGGCATCGACTTCACACTCTTGTCCGACGATATAAGAGTCAACAAGAACAGGGTGGTCTGGACTTGCCTTAACCGCAGTACGCATATAAGAGCGAAGGTCTTCTTCGTTTTCAACGATTTCCATGGCACGTCCACCAAGTACATAAGATGGGCGGACAAGAACTGGGAAGCCAATCTTGCGAGCTGCAAGAACTGCTTCTTCTTCATTGGTAGCCGTTTGTCCTGGTGGCTGTGGAATATCCAAATCTTTTAGAGCTTGCTCGAAGAGGTCACGGTCTTCCGCACGGTCTAGGTCAGCTACTTGCGTACCAAGAATAGTCACACCTGCTTTAGCCAATGGCTCAGCTAGGTTGATAGCTGTTTGACCACCGAACTGAACAATAACACCTTTTGGTTGCTCCAAGTCAATGACGTTCATAACATCTTCAAATGTCAATGGCTCAAAGTAAAGCTTGTCTGATACAGAGAAGTCTGTTGAAACGGTCTCTGGATTTGAGTTCATGATAATAGCTTCATAACCAGCTGCCTGGATAGCCTTAACTGAATGAACAGTTGCGTAGTCAAACTCGACCCCTTGACCGATACGGATTGGACCTGAACCTAGAACTAGAACGGATTCCTTATCAGACTTGATAGACTCGTTTTCCCAACCATAGGTTGAATAGAAGTATGGTGTTTCAGAGTCAAATTCTGCCGCACAAGTATCTACCATCTTATAAACAGGAACAATCTTGTTTTCCAAACGAAGTTGGCGAACTTGGTCAGCTGTCGTTTCCCAGAGTTCAGCAACCTTACGGTCTGAAAATCCATTTAGTTTAGCTGTTTTCAGGACATCGACATCCTGAGGATGTGCGCCCAACTCCTGCTCAATTTCAAAGATATGCAAGAGTTTATCCAGATAAAAAATATCAATTTTTGTAAGCTCTGCAATTTCTTCTGGTGTGTAGCCACGACGAATTGCTTCTGATACATAGAAAAGACGATCGTCTTGGGCTTTGACTACTTTTTCAATCAAGTCATCATCTGAAACACTGGCAAGTTCAGGCATTTCATTGTGGTGCACCCCAATTTCAAGGGAGCGACAGGCCTTAAGGAGAGATTCTTCGATGTTTCGACCGATTGCCATGACTTCTCCAGTGGCCTTCATTTGTGTACCCAGACGACGCTCCCCTTTTTCAAACTTGTCAAATGGGAAACGTGGAATCTTGGCAACCACGTAGTCGAGGGCTGGCTCAAACATGGCATAGGTTGAACCCGTGACTGGGTTAATAACCTCATCCAAGGTCAAACCGACGGCAATCTTAGCAGCCAATTTGGCAATTGGGTAACCTGTCGCCTTAGAAGCAAGGGCTGACGAACGCGATACACGAGGGTTTACTTCGATGACATAGTATTTGAAGCTATGTGGATCAAGGGCTAGCTGAACGTTACATCCACCTTCAATCTTGAGGGCTCGAATGATGCTCAAGCTAGCGTCACGAAGCATTTGGTTTTCATAGTCTGACATGGTTTGCGCAGGGGCAAATACAATGGAATCCCCTGTGTGAATTCCGACTGGATCAAAGTTTTCCATGTTACAAACAACCAAAGCATTGTCAGCTGAGTCACGCATCACTTCGTACTCAATTTCCTTGAAACCTGCAATTGAACGCTCAATCAAACATTGGGTAACAGGTGATAATTTCAACCCATTTTCAGCGATTTCACGCAATTCTTCCTCATTGGCACACATACCACCACCAGTACCACCAAGAGTAAAGGCTGGACGAACGATGACTGGGTAACCAATTGTCGCTGCAAAGGCAACAGCTTCTTCAACAGTGTTTACAATTTCAGATTCTGGAATTGGTTGGTTGAGCTCTTCCATCAATTGTTTAAAGAGGTCACGGTCCTCCGCTTGGTCGATGGCAGATAATTTAGTTCCCAGAAGCTCAACACCAAGCTCATCAAGGATACCATTTTTAGATAATTCCATGGCCATATTAAGACCAGTTTGCCCACCGAGTGTTGGTAGCAAGGCATCTGGACGTTCCTTACGAAGAATACGTGTCACAAACTCAAGTGTAATCGGTTCAATATAAACCTTATCAGCAATTTCCTTGTCTGTCATGATGGTTGCAGGGTTTGAGTTAACCAAAACAACCTCATAACCTTCCTCTTTCAACGACAAGCAAGCCTGGGTCCCAGCATAGTCAAACTCAGCAGCCTGACCAATAATAATCGGACCAGAACCAATCACCATAATTTTTTGAATATCAGTACGTTTAGGCATAGTTTATGATACAAAGCCCGTAAAGAACACAGTGAAAATAGGAAACTCGGTGCAGACGCCTTTAGCGTCAAGACGATGTTTATCTTTTTCACACAGTTCTTAGGGCGTGTTCACTTCCGCGAACAATGTATCTTCTCCTTTCTATTCGGCAACTCTCGGGTTGCCATTAAATAAATTCTCCGACGATTTTTTAGCGAAACGATACTTTTCGGTAAAAAATCTAGTGCAGGGAGTTTTTAGTTCGCCTGATAGCGACTAAAAGAAACGACCTGCCTTTCTATTCGTCGCCTCACAGAGCGACATTAAATAAGATACAAAGGACGAATAGAAAGTAATTGAATGTTAGGAAACCAAGAAAGATTGATAATACAAGTTGGTTGCTCTAAATTCCGAGCTTTCCGTCCGTGTTCAGTTACATAAATTCTCCGACGAGCTTTTACTCGTTCTTAGTTTGATTGTTTAAAAGCTTCCATCATCTCGATAAACTCATCAAATAGGTAGCTAGCGTCGTGTGGACCAGGGGCTGCGTCTGGGTGGTATTGAACAGAGAAAGCAGGTTGGTATCTGTGACGCACACCTTCAACTGACTTGTCATTGATTTCTTCGTGGGTGATAATCAAGTGTTCTGGCAAATCCTCACGGCTAACTGCATAACCATGGTTTTGACTTGTAAAATCCACACGTCCTGTAGCAATTTCGCGTACCGCATGGTTGAATCCACGGTGTCCAAATTTCATCTTGTAGGTCTTAGCACCATTTGCCATTGCAAAGAGTTGATGCCCCATACAAATACCAAAGATTGGAATTTTCCCTTGCACACCACGAATCATATCCAGTGCCTGTGGAACATCTTCTGGGTTACCTGGACCGTTTGACAACATAACTCCGTCAGGATTGAGATGGAGAATTTCTTCAGCCGTTGTCGAATAGGGAACAACTGTCACGTTACAGTTGCGTTTAGAAAGTTCACGTAGAATTGAGTGCTTAAGACCAAAGTCCACTAGAACCACGCTCAAACCAACTCCTGGAGCTGGATAGGATGTTTTAGTAGAAACCTGCTTGATATTATCTGTCGGCAAAACTGTTGCTTGGAGCTGGTCCGTCACATGGTCCATACTATCTCCAACATGAGTCAAGGTTGCACGCATCGTACCATGCTTACGGATAATCTTGGTAAGTGCACGCGTATCAATTCCAGAAATACCCGGAATTTTCTTGGCTTTCAAAAATTCATCCAAGGTCATTTGGTTGCGCCAGTTGCTTGCTCTTCGTGCTTCTTCAAAAACAACGACTCCTTTACAAGTTGGAATAATGGATTCGTAATCATCACGATTAATTCCATAATTTCCCACCAAAGGATAAGTAAAGGTCAAGATTTGTCCATTATAAGACTGGTCTGTAATGGATTCTTGGTAGCCGGTCATACCTGTATTAAAGACGATTTCGCCTGTTACATCAATATCTGCTCCGAAGGCCTTGCCTTCAAAAACTGTGCCATCTTCTAATGCTAGAAGTCTTTTTGTCATATTTTCACCTCTCGTGGACGCTCACTGGCGTCTTTTAACGTCTTGTGTTTTAGTTGGCGTTTCTACTCGCCAGTACGGATTCTAAGATTGCCATTCTAACAAAGACACCATTGGTCATTTGTTGGACAATCCGTGATTTTGGTGCTTCAACCAAGTGATCTGCGATTTCTACATCACGATTGACTGGGGCTGGGTGCATGAGGATTGCTGTTTCTTTCAAACGGTCATAACGTTCTTGAGTCAGGCCATGTTGGGCATGGTAGTCTTCTTTTGAAAAGACAGCTCCACTATCATGACGTTCATGTTGCACACGGAGAAACATCATGACATCCACCTGATCAATGATTTCATCAATGGTTACAAACTGTCCATAGTCTGCAAACTCTTGACTTCTCCATTCCTCAGGTCCAGCAAAATAAAGTTCTGCACCTAAGCGTTTCAAAATCTGCATATTGGATTTGGCAACACGTGAGTGATCCAAGTCACCTGCAATAGCGACCTTTAGACCCTCAAAATGACCAAATTCCTCATAAATAGTCATCAAATCAAGCAAGCTCTGGCTAGGGTGTTGTCCCGAACCATCTCCACCATTGATGATGGAAGTCGTAATCGTCGGACTAGCAATCAACTCTCTGTAGTAGTCGACCTCTGGGTGACGAATCACACAGACGTCAACTCCTAAAGCAGACAAAGTCAAAATGGTATCATAAAGTGTTTCACCCTTATTGACTGAACTAGTCTTCACATCAAAGTCCAGTCGCTCCAATCCCAGTTTAATCTCTGCCACTTCAAAGGACTTATGCGTCCGTGTAGAATCCTCAAAGAAAAGATTGGAGACAATCGGATGGTCCTCATAGGGAAGCTGAGCTCCATTTTTAAACTCAATTCCTCGCTTGATCAATTTCATGACTTGATCGACAGTGAGGTCTTCCATGGACACCACATGGTTCAATGCTTGTTGATTTTCTGACATGGCTACTCCTTTAGCGTTCTAAGCTTCTTCAGTAATCAGAACTCTGTCTTGGCCATCAAGTTCTGCCATCTCTACGATGATTTCTTCAGAACGACTAGTTGGGATATTTTTTCCAACGTAATCTGGACGAATTGGCAATTCTCTATGTCCACGATCGACTAGAACTGCTAAACTCACGCGCGCAGGACGACCATGACCTACAATATTATCAATAGCAGCACGGATGGTACGACCTGTATAGAGCACATCATCCACCAAGATAACTTCACGGTCTGTCACATCAACAGAAACCAAAGAAGTATCTTCTCCACTTTTAACATCATCACGGAAAGGTTTAGTATCCAATTCCACAACAGGAACTGAAAGATTTTCTAGCTGCTCCAAACGTTCTTGGATTCGGTGGGCGATAAAGACACCACGAGTTTTAATACCAGCCAAGACGATTTTATTCAAATCTTTGTTGCGTTCGATAATCTCATAAGTAATACGCGTAATCGCTCGTTTGACGGTCAATTCGTCTACAACTTCTTTTGTCTTCATGACAAACCTCCAAAAAGAAAAGTCTCCTTAAACAAGGAGACTTGAAATGTATAGCTAAGTAAGCCCTACTGCAAACAGTATAGACTTCACCCTACTACTTAATCGTTCTCCTTGCCTGCCTCACGGGACAGGTTTAAAGGAATATTTAGTTATCAAATACTATAGCACAAAGCATGCTTAAAATCAAGCAAAAACTTTTGATTCCCCATCTTATAAATTGCTAAAGTCATATAACTGTGGGTACTGGTCACACTCTGGATTTTTAGGATGACAAATAGCTCTTCCAAAATAAATCATGGCCTGATGGGCAGCTAACCACTGCTCCGGTGGCAAGATATCCATGACCCGCTTTTCCACCTCAAGTGGTGTCGCTGATTTTTTGACGATATCGTGGTGTTTGCAAATACGCTCCACATGAGTATCTACTGCAAAGGCTGGAATTCCAAAGCCCACACTCATGACAACATTGGCTGTCTTGCGACCAACACCTGCCAAACTCTCCAATTCCTCACGTGTCTGAGGGACTTGACCATCAAAATCATCTAGTAACTGTTGGGCACATTTTTTAAGGAATTTAGCCTTATTTCGATACAGTCCCAGGCGAGAAATGTGTGAAGCAATCTCACCCTCTGTCGCAACAGACATGGCTTGTGGCGTTGGAAAGGCAGCAAAGAGACCTGGTGTGGCCTTATTTACCGCTGCATCTGTTGTCTGAGCTGACAACATGACCGCAACTAGTAGTTCAAAATGATTGGTAAAATCAAGACTGGGCTTGGCATCTGGAAAAAGAGCAATAATTTCTTCTAGCACCTTTCGCGCTCGTTTTTTTGATAAAACCATTATTCGTCTCCATCAAATAGTCCTTGTAAGCCAGCAAAAGGACTGTTTTCTTCTTTCTTAACTGCCTGTTGGGCTTGGTATTCTTCCTCTGTCATGATTTGCCAGTCATTTCCTGACACAAAACCTTTACCAGCTTCTTCTTCAGCCGTCAAAACCTTAATAGGAATGTTTAGTAGGATATTGTCTGACACGCTCTCAGCAAGGTCAAGTTCTCCATTTTTGATAGGCAAGACCAAATCATCATCTAAAACTTCTTGATCTAGCAGATTAGTTGCCCCTTCCATGAAAACTTCCGTTACTGGATAAGATTCAACTAACTCAACTGGCTCCATACTGCGACTTGAAGCAAGAACAATGGTATAAGATAATTGATAATCTAAGAAATACATACGATCTTCGTATTGAACCTTCCCAACTGCAAGGATATCTTTTACATCTAAAATTTCTTGATTACGTGCACGCAGGTCTGCGGCTAGGTCTAACGTTTGTTCAAAATGCAAGCCTTCAGACTGCTTACGAATTTCTTGAATATTTAATTTCATACTTCCTCCATAAAGATTTACTCTCTTGATTATACCATGAAAAGCCTACAAATCAGCACAGCAAACTTTATAATTAAAATTCGATTTTTTTAACATATTTACTATGACATTTTTGTTTTTTAGTGCTATACTATAGGCAATAATACATCAGAGCAAGGAGGATGCTCACATGGAAGACAAAGAACTCATTACTAATGCAACCCAACTCCTATCCGAGTTAAAAAAAAGTTTCCAAAGCTGCAAACAGGGTACGGCAGATGATATTCGACTGCAAGAGCTACTAAATACTACTCTGCAAGAGCTCAAAAAAGCGGAAAAGTTGGACAACAGTATCTTAATAGATCTTGAGAAATTTTACCAACGTACCAGTCTTCTGATTGGTCTTGGTAGCCTAAAACTAAACGATCAAGCACGCTGCGCTTGGCGAAACTACGACAAATTCCATTACGAGCATATCAAACACGTACTAACTCTTTATGGACCTGTTTTCGGATTTTAGAGCATAGAATTTCCAGTTTTCTGTTGACAAAATTTCCTTAAAGGTATAGGATAAAGATACTAATACTCGGAGGTAAGGGAGACATGAACAACTAAGTCTATCAAATAAAGAACCTTTATTTAGTAGATCTTGTTTTTGTCTCTTTTTGTGTGCTCTTTTATGCTCTTTTTCTGGCATGTTAATAGGGGTTTTTGACATAGACTTTGGGCTCTACTAGGTAAAGTAGAGCTTTTTGTTATGCACTATCGACATTCTAGAAAGGGCAATAATATGATAAACATCAATCATCTAACCATCACACAAAACAAAGATTTACGAGACCTTGTATCTGACTTAAGCATGACTATCCAAGACGGGGAAAAGGTAGCTATTATTGGTGAAGAAGGAAATGGCAAATCAACTTTACTTAAAATTTTAATGGGGGAAGCTTTGTCTGATTTCACTATCAAGGGAGACATCCAGTCTGACTGTCAGTCACTGGCCTACATTCCTCAAAAACTCCCCGAGAACTTGAAAAAGAAAACTCTACATGACTACTTCTTTTTAGATTTTATTGATTTAGACTACAGTATCCTCTATCGTTTGGCTGAGGAATTGCATTTTGATAGCAATCGTTTCGCTAGCAACCAAGAGATTGGCAGTCTATCAGGGGGCGAAGCTTTGAAAATTCAGCTCATCCATGAGTTAGCCAAACCCTTTGAGATTCTATTTTTAGATGAACCTTCAAATGACCTAGACCTTGAGACGGTTGTTTGGCTAAAAAGACAGATACAGAAGATGAGGCAAACCGTTATTTTCATTTCCCATGATGAAGACTTTCTTTCTGAAACGGCTGATACTATTGTCCACTTGCGACTGGTCAAGCACCGTAAAGAAGCAGAAACATTAGTAGAGCATTTAGACTATGATCGCTATAGTGAGCAGATAAAGGCTAATTTCGCCAGACAAAGCCAGCAAGCAGCCAACGACCAAAGAGCCTACGATAAAACCATGGAAAAACATCGGCGAGTCAAGCAAAATGTAGAAACTGCACTTCGAGCTACCAAAGACAGTACTGCCGGTCGCCTATTGGCTAAAAAGATGAAAACTGTCCTCTCACAAGAAAAACGCTACGAAAGGGTAGCTCAGTCCATGACCCAAAAACCACTTGAAGAGGAAGAAATCAGACTTTTCTTCTCAGACATCCAACCATTACCGGCCTCTAAAGTTTTAATCCAACTGGAAAAAGAAAATTTGTCCATTGATGACCGTGTTTTGGCTCAGGAACTACAACTAACTGTCCATGGCCAAGAAAAAATCGGTATCATAGGTCCAAATGGTGTTGGGAAATCAACTCTGTTAGCCGAGTTACAGAGACTTCTGAATGTTAAAAGAGAGATTTCCCTTGGTTTTATGCCACAAGATTACCACAAAAAACTACAATTGGATTTATCCCCAATCGCCTATCTCAGCAAAACTGGTGAAAAAGAGGAACTGCAGAAAATCCAATCTCACTTAGCCAGTCTCAATTTCAGTTATCCAGAGATGCAGCATCAAATTCGCTCCTTATCTGGCGGACAACAGGGAAAACTCCTGCTTTTGGGTTTAGTCTTGCGCAAACCAAACTTTCTCCTGCTGGATGAACCCACACGAAACTTTTCTCCCACTTCTCAACCCCAAATCAGAAAACTCTTTGCCACCTATCCAGGCGGTCTCATCACTGTTTCTCATGACCGTCGTTTCTTAAAAGAGGTCTGTTCAATCATCTATCGCTTAACAGAACACGGTCTGGAGGTAGTTAATTTAGACGATTTATAAATTTACAACATATCAAAAATCCAGAGACGACCTCTGGATTTTTTCGGCTGTTTGAGCAAACTCAAACAGCTTGAATGATACTCACTTAATCAGAAAAACAACTTTGTTGCACTTGACTTGACAATTAGGGAAAAAATGGTTTTTCCATCTCTACCACCTAACTACAAATTAAATAATTTATAACTAGTATTCTTTTTTCTCCATAATCATAACGGACAATTTTACTGCAAGCCCTATGATTAATATGCTTACAACTAAAATTCCTAAGCAAATCATTGATATAGAATTTTTACTAAAAATCTCCATTAGTTCTGCAAGAAAATTTGACTTTTCTTTTAACAGTGTTGATAAAGCAAATATTAAGAAATAAGTGGTTACCATAATGAGTCTACCCTTTTCAGCACCATATTTAAGAATAAATGGTAATTGAATGGCAGACATAAGTATACTAGCAGCTAATGTAATTAAAGCAATAAACACTATATTATCCAATGACATTTGATTTTTTGTCATCAACAGTACAAAAATGCAGATTGAACCAACCAAACCAAAGGCAAATGCAAAGAAAAGCTTGCTCAACACATAACTGCTCTTTTTTATTGGCATCGAAAATGCAAACTGTTCGAAATTTGATTTTGTATCATAGCCAAAGGCGATTGCAGAAAGTATAAGCGGAATCATTGCACATATTAACGGAATCATAAACAATTCATTTTCATAAATTCCATATACAGCCAGTGCAATACTGATAGTAACCGTTAATAATAATGTCTTTTTTAAAGTAGCTATATCTTTCAAAATTAATGCTGTCATTATTGTCTCACTCCTTTCACAAAGTAAATCATAATATCCTCAATTGACGGTTTTTGTAACTTGATACCATCAGGTACAAGACTCTTTTTAACAAGTAACTCTTGCCCAAAAGAATGTATTCTTCTTCCTACAATGGCTTCTTCATCAATGTTATTTACTTCTTCATTGGATAAAGTACATATACCGTAGTTTTCTTTTAACTCATCTTTTGTTTCCATAAATAAGATTTTTCCATTGTGAATAAAAGCAATGTAATCTGCCACTTTTTCTAAGTCAGATAAAATATGGGAAGAAATAAGAATTGTATGATTTTCATCTTGCATAAAATCTAATAACAAATCCAAGATTTCCTCTCTTACAATTGGGTCAAGCCCACTTGTTGCTTCATCTAAAATCAAAAGTTCAGCATTGTGAGATAAAGCAACAGCCATTGAAAGTTTCATTTTCATACCACGAGAATAGTTTTTAATCATCTTTTTATGTGGTAAATTGAATTTTTCAACGAATCCATAAAACTGCTTTTTATCCCATTTTGAATAAACTTTATGACAAAACTTTTCAAGATCGATTAATGTCATTTCTTCCGGCACTAACAAATCATCAAATACCACTCCAAGTTTATCTTTCAGTTCAACACTATTAGGATTTTCCTCATCTAAAAGTCTTATATCGCCAGAGTCTTTTCTTAAAAGCCCAAGTAACAATTTTATAGTTGTACTTTTACCAGCTCCATTCTGTCCGATATATCCAATTATTGTTCCTTTCGGAATAGTAAGATTTACCGGTCCTAGTTTAAAACTGTCAAATGTTTTTACTAAATCTTTAATTTCAATAGCATATTTACTCATATTCGCCCTCCACATAACTTTTTAACATTTCTATCAATTCATCACTGGATACATCTGCAATTTCTGAAAGTTCAACTACTTCTTGAAGCTTCGATTCAATTTTCTTTAAGTATTCTTCGCGAATTAGTTCTTTATTTTGTGCTGCAACAAAATTACCTTTTCCTTGTACCGAATTTATAAAACCGTCTAACTCTAATTCATCAAAAGCTCTTTTTGCAGTTAACATACTTACTCTTAATTCTTTCGCTAAGAATCTTATCGAAGGTAGTTGTTCTCCCACTTTCAAATCTCCAGAAATGATTTGTGCTTTAATTTGATTTTTTATTTGCAGATATATTGGTTCATCACTGGAATTATTTATCTGTATATTCATCATCAACCCCCTACTGTTATTTGTGTTTTAACTGTTATTATTATAGCATAACAGTTAAAACATTGCAATATCTAAAAAGAAGCAGACAAAAATTTTTTTGCCCGCTTCTTCTCATTACTATCTAAATTCTTTCAGCAACTCTCTTAGCTTTTCCAATATCTTATTTCTTCTCTTTATGAGAGCTGGATGAGATATTTTTTTGTTTCAGCTACCGAACGAATGGTTTCATCATTGAAATAAAGTTTATCAATGATTTCTCTTTCTTCATCATTTAATTTTGATGGTGCATCTCTTACTGCCTCTATCATCATTTGTGTCTGAACAATCTTATCTGCATCAAATCCCTCATCAACTATACTATCCTCAAAATGTCCATCATTTTCAAAAGACGAGAAAAAAGCAGGTGATTTCTTCTATCCACCTGCTTCAAATATTTTTCAGCTCTATAATATTTGTAGTGGGTAAATCCCCTATGGATATTATGGAGCTTATTTTAGCTTTTCTTCACCCCACTTACAGTTGACAAAGAGCCATTTTTTCTACATATGTTTTAAACGTTCAATCCGTTCTGAGATAGGTGGGTGGGTATAAAAGAGTTTTTGGAACCCTCCCCCTTTCTTGGGATCATTGATATAAAGTGCACTGCTGGCATCATCGACAGGACGACTCATCGGTTTACTGTTGTCTAACTTGCGTAGAGCATTAATCATCCCTTGAGGATTACGAGTCAACTCGACACTGGAAGCATCAGCTAGGAATTCCCTCTGACGAGAAATAGCTAGTTGCACCAAGGTGGCAGCAAGAGGTGCCAGTACAATAGCTAGTAGAGAAACTACGAGCATAATGATTTCTAAGCCATTTCCATCTCGGTCATCGTCACTTCCTCTGCGACCTGCGCCACCCCACCACATCATACGACCGGCCATACTAGAAAGCATGGTGATAGCACTAGCAAGGGCGACAGCAATAGTCGAAATACGGATATCGTAATTACGAATATGACTGACTTCATGTCCCATAACAGCTTCTAGCTCCTCGCGATTCATGATAGCAAGGAGACCTGAAGTCGCAGCAACCGCCGCGTTTTGAGGGTTAGAACCTGTAGCAAAGGCATTTAAGGCTGGATCATCAATGATGAAAACACGGGGCATAGGAATCTGAGCGACCATAGCCATATCTTCTACTACATGGTAGAGGTTTGGTGCCGTTTGCTCATCCACCTCACGCGCTCCATTCATTGACATGACAATCTCTGTCGATTGAAAAATCATGGACAAGGCATAGATAAAGCCGATAATCAGTGCGATAACCAAACCACCAATCCCCGACCGCATAAAGAGGTAACCAACCGCATAGCCAACAAGAGCTAAGAGTAGGAAAAATACCAGCAACAAAATCCACGTTTTTCGTTTATTGCTTGCAATTTGATCAAACAACATCTTAGTCACCTAAACCGCTAAAATCAACTTTAGGAACTGCCTTTTCCTCTTCTGGTGTTTGAAGGAAATCTGCTGCTTTAAATCCAAACATCCCAGCGATAATATTGCTTGGGAAAGTTTCTAATTTTACATTGTAGTTGCTGACAACACTGTTGTAGAGTTGACGAGAGTAAGAAATTTTATTTTCTGTGTTTGTCAACTCCTCTTGCAATTTAACAAAGTTTGCACTAGCTTTCAAATCTGGATAGCTTTCTGCAACTGCAAAAATACCTGAAACCTGACGAGTAAGGGCATCACTAGCTTTCATAGCTTCTGCTGGTGAAGTCGCTGCTGCCACTTGGTTACGTAGTTCTGCCACCTTTTCAAGGGTAGAACCTTCATATTTGGCATAACCTTTTACAGTCTCAATCAAGTTTGGCAAAAGGTCATTTCGACGTTTCAACTGAACATCAATTTGGCTCCAAGCCTCCTTTGTTTGCATACGATTCTTAACCAAACCGTTATAGCTAACAATCACAAAAATAACAACAAGAGCCAAAACTCCAAGAATAATCCAAGTCATGATATAATTCCTTTCTGCTTTTAGATTAGTACCAGTATATCAAATTTTTAATGATTGTGGTAAAATAAGATGATACTAAAGAAGGAAATAACTATGAAACCAGAAACATTTTACAACCTGCTTGCCGATCAGAATCTTCCACTTTCGGACCAGCAAAAAAAACAATTTGAACGTTATTTTGAACTCTTGATCGAGTGGAATGAAAAAATTAATTTAACAGCTATTATAGACAAGGAAGAAGTTTATCTCAAACATTTTTACGATTCGATTGCACCCATTCTTCAAGATTTGATTCCCAGCTCCAATATCAAACTTCTTGATATTGGAGCTGGGGCAGGATTTCCTAGTCTACCAATGAAAATCCTCTATCCTCAGTTAAATGTAACTATCATTGATTCTCTCAACAAGCGCATCAACTTCCTCAAACTTTTGGCTCAGGAACTGGATTTAGACGATGTTCATTTCTACCATGGACGTGCCGAAGATTTTGCCCAAGACAAAAACTTCCGTGCTCAGTATGATTTTGTAACGGCTCGTGCGGTTGCCCGTATGCAAGTCCTATCTGAATTAACTATTCCCTACCTTAAAGTTGGCGGAAAACTATTGGCACTCAAGGCTAGCAATGCTCCTGAGGAATTATTAGAAGCTAAGAATGCCCTCAACCTCCTTTTTAGTAAAGTAGAAGACAATCTCAGCTACGCCCTACCAAATGGAGATCCACGTTACATCACAGTGGTAGAAAAGAAAAAAGAAACACCAAATAAATATCCACGTAAGGCTGGCATGCCAAATAAACGCCCGCTTTAAATTTTTTACTAAAAAATGATTTACAAAGTTTACAATTTTTGCTATACTATCACAAGCAAAGGTTTTTAATGTCATCCCGTGAGGTGACGAAGACGCAGAAATACTTGAAACTCTTTAAAGTCTAGATTTTAGAGAAGTCTTACTCTGAGGGCCTATTGCTGTAAAATAATGGGCTCTTTTTTGATGCCCAAAAGTGAGGTTTATATGAAACAAGAATCAACTGTTGATTTGTTACTAGACGTTGACCAACGTCCTTCAGCTGGAAAAGGAATTCTCCTTAGCTTCCAACACGTTTTCGCCATGTTTGGTGCGACCATCTTGGTACCATTGATTTTGGGAATGCCTGTATCTGTTGCCCTGTTTGCTTCAGGTGTAGGAACACTCATCTACATGATTTCAACTGGTTTTAAAGTTCCAGTTTATCTAGGTTCTTCATTTGCCTTTATCACAGCAATGTCTCTTGCTATGAAAGAAATGGGTGGTGATGTATCTGCTGCTCAAACAGGGGTTATCTTGACTGGTTTAGTCTATGTCCTTGTGGCTGCTGGTGTTCGTTTTGCAGGTACAAAATGGATTGATAAACTCTTGCCACCAATCATCATCGGGCCTATGATCATCGTTATCGGTCTTGGACTTGCAGGTTCAGCTGTTACCAACGCTGGTCTTGTAGCTGATGGGAATTGGAAAAATGCTCTTGTAGCAGTTGTTACTTTCTTGATTGCTGCCTTTATTAATACAAAAGGAAAAGGCTTCTTACGAATCATTCCATTCCTCTTTGCCATTATTGGTGGTTACCTCTTCGCACTAACTCTTGGTTTGGTTGACTTTACACCAGTTCTTAAAGCTAACTGGTTTGAAATCCCTGGCTTCTACTTGCCATTTAGCACAGGTGGTGCCTTTAAAGAATACAATCTTTACTTCGGTCCAGAAACCATCGCTATCTTGCCGATCGCTATCGTAACAATTTCTGAACATATCGGAGACCATACTGTTTTGGGTCAAATCTGTGGACGTCAGTTCTTGAAAGAACCAGGTCTTCACCGTACTCTTCTTGGTGACGGTATCGCAACTTCTGTTTCTGCCTTCCTTGGTGGACCAGCCAATACAACTTACGGAGAAAATACAGGAGTTATCGGTATGACTCGTATCGCTTCTGTCTCAGTTATCCGTAACGCTGCCTTTATCGCGATTGCCCTTAGCTTCCTTGGTAAATTCACTGCCTTGATTTCAACCATTCCAAACGCTGTACTTGGTGGTATGTCAATCCTTCTCTATGGGGTTATCGCCAGCAACGGTTTGAAGGTTTTGATCAAAGAACGTGTTGATTTCGCTCAAATGCGTAACCTAATCATCGCAAGTGCTATGTTGGTTCTTGGACTTGGAGGAGCTATCCTTAAACTCGGTCCAGTTACCCTTTCAGGTACTGCCCTATCAGCCATGACAGGAATCATCTTGAACTTGGTCTTGCCATACGAAAATAAAGACTAATACTCTTCGAAAATCAAAAACGAGCATTTCCAACTACGGAAGTGCTCATTTTTCTTCTTTCTAAAAAAGGAAAGCCATGCGGCCTTCCTTTGTCTTACTTGCGTTTCTTTTTCGCTTTTTTCATTTTGTTAGCCATGCGTTTCATGGACTGTTTCATGGCAAATTCACCGATTTTACCCTTGAGTCCGCCACCAAACATCTGGCTCATATCTGGCATTCCTGCTCCTCCGAGAGCGGACAAGTCAGGCATACCACCTTGTCCCATCATTCCTTCAAGGGCTGATATATCCATTCCTCCCATATTTGGCATATTTTTTGGAAGGTTATTTGGATTGATACCCATTTGCTTCATCATCTTATTCATATCACCAGACATAACACCTTGCATGAGCTGTTTAGCCTGGTTAAAGTCCTTGATGAATTTATTGACTTCGACAAAGGTATTTCCAGAACCAGCAGCAATACGACGTCGACGGCTTGGATTTAACAAATCTGGATTTTCACGTTCTTCAGGTGTCATGGAAGACACAATGGCACGTTTGCGCGCAATCTGGCGTTCATCTACCTTCATGTTTTGAAGTGCTGGATTGTTGGCCATACCTGGAATCATCTTGAGCAAGTCTTCCATCGGCCCCATATTTTGCACCTGATCCAACTGATCGATGAAATCATTGAAATCAAAGGTATTCTCACGCATTTTCTCAGCCATTTCAAGGGCTTTTTGCTCATCGTATTCTTGAGAAGCTTTCTCAATCAAAGTGAGCATATCCCCCATACCAAGGATACGGCTAGACATGCGGTCTGGGTGGAAGGTTTCAATGTCCGTAATCTTTTCACCTGTACCAGTGAACTTGATTGGTTTTCCAGTAATGTGACGAACAGATAGAGCAGCACCACCACGAGTATCGCCATCAATCTTGGTAAGGATAACCCCAGTTACTTCTAACTGAGTATTAAACTCACGCGCAACATTGGCCGCTTCTTGACCAATCATGGCATCAACGACGAGCAGAATTTCATTTGGTTGAGCCAATGCTTTTACGTCACGAAGTTCATTCATCAAAAGCTCATCAATCTGCAAACGACCTGCCGTATCAATCAAGACATAGTCGTTATGATTGGCTTGGGCTTGTTCCAAACCTTGACGAACAATCTCAACAGCTGGAACCTCTGTCCCAAGAGCGAAAACCGGCACATCAATCTGTTGTCCCAAGGTCTTAAGTTGGTCAATGGCTGCTGGACGATAGATATCCGCCGCAATCATCAAAGGACGAGCATTTTCTTCCTTCTTGAGTTTGTTGGCCAATTTACCGGCAAAGGTTGTTTTACCAGCCCCCTGCAAACCAACCATCATGATAATCGTCGGAATTTTAGGAGACTTGATAATCTCAGCCGTATCAGAACCTAAAACAGCTGTCAGTTCCTCATCAACGATTTTAATAATTTGTTGCGCAGGATTAAGGGTATCAATGACCTCATGCCCGACTGCACGCTCACGAACTTTCTTGATAAAGTCCTTTACAACAGGCAAGGCAACGTCGGCCTCAAGCAAGGCCAAGCGAATTTCCTTGGTTGCCTCTTGAACATCAGATTCAGAGATTTTTCCTTTTTTACGTAGATTTTTAAAGACGTTCTGCAAACGTTCTGTTAAACTTTCAAATGCCATTTTTCTTCCTCTTATTCTCTATTATCAATGCTTGTTAAAATTTCTATCTGCTCCTGCAGAAAGTCATCCTTGGGATACCGCTCCAAAATCTGATCAAAAATCTGACTGCGGACAATGTAGTCCGAGTACATGTGCAATTTCATCTCATAATCTTCCAGAATCTTTTCTGTCCGCTTGATATTGTCATAGACAGCCTGACGACTGACACCAAACTCCTCGGCAATCTCAGCAAGGCTGTAATCATCAGCGTAGTAGAGCTCGATATAATTCATTTGCTTGTCTGTCAAAAGCGCCGCATAAAATTCAAAGAGCGCATTCATACGATTGGTTTTTTCAATTTCCATAACTTTTATTATACCAAAAATTAGCCTAATCTACCACATTAGCAGGCTAATCCGAGAAGATAGCTAGCAAAATTTGAAAAAGACAAGAGACTATCCCCAAGTAATTTCCAATTGATAGCTGGCAAAAGGATGTCCCTCTTGATTTTGTAGTTGATAAGCTAGCTCAATCTTTTGCCCATCAACTTGATAATGGTTCGTTTGGATGATAAACTCCTGCATGCCCATAGGTGTAGGAATATAGGCCAAACTATCACTATCCTTTAGGAAGCGCATAATGGTCTTGGGATTGGAAAATCGGCTCATCACCAGTTCTTGACCATGAAATTTAATAACCACTTTTTCCTTTTCCTCATTATAAAAAAGCAGGTAGCTATAATCTCCCTTTTCATGCACTTCCACGTCATAAAGCTGGTCAATCACTTCCAACTGTTCATCAAACTGAATCGTATTTCGCATCCGAATCTTCACATCAGGTCCTCTTTCTTGTCTCTTGTCCTACTATTTTACCAAAAAGAGCAGGATTTTGCTATAATGGTCATATGAACGAAAAAGTATTCCGTGACCCAGTTCACAACTACATCCACGTCGATAATCAAATCATCTACGACTTGATTAATACAAAAGAATTTCAGCGTTTGCGCCGGATCAAGCAACTGGGAACTTCCAGTTATACCTTCCACGGTGGAGAACACAGCCGCTTCTCCCACTGTCTTGGAGTCTATGAGATTGCTCGTCGCATCACAGAGATTTTTGAAGAAAAATATCCTGAAGAATGGAATCCTGCCGAGTCTCTCTTGACCATGACCGCTGCCCTCCTACATGACCTTGGGCATGGTGCCTACTCCCATACTTTTGAACATCTCTTTGATACAGACCATGAGGCCATTACTCAGGAGATTATCCAAAGTCCTGAAACGGAGATTCACCAAGTCCTGCTACAAGTAGCGCCAGATTTTCCAGAAAAGGTAGCCAGTGTCATTGACCATACCTATCCTAACAAGCAGGTCGTGCAACTCATTTCCAGTCAGATTGATGCGGACCGCATGGACTATCTCTTGCGCGACTCCTATTTTACAGGAGCATCCTATGGAGAATTTGACCTGACTCGCATCCTCCGAGTCATTCGTCCTGTTGAAAATGGTATCGCCTTTCAGCGCAATGGCATGCACGCCATCGAAGACTACGTCCTCAGTCGCTACCAGATGTACATGCAGGTTTATTTCCACCCCGCAACACGCGCCATGGAAGTTCTCCTACAGAATCTCCTCAAACGCGCCAAGGAACTTTATCCAGAAGATAAGGACTTCTTTGCACGAACTTCTCCACACCTCCTACCTTTCTTCGAAAAAAATGTGACCTTGTCTGACTATCTGGCTCTAGATGATGGTGTGATGAATACCTACTTCCAGCTCTGGATGACCAGTCCTGATAAGATTCTTGCAGACCTGTCGCAACGCTTTGTCAACCGCAAGGTCTTTAAATCCATTACCTTTTCACAAGAAGATCAAAACCAGCTCGCCAGCATGAGAAAATTGGTTGAGGACATCGGCTTTGATCCTGACTACTATACTGCCATTCATAAGAACTTCGACCTCCCTTATGATATCTATCGTCCCGAATCTGAAAATCCACGTACACAGATTGAAATTTTACAAAAAAATGGAGAACTGGCCGAACTCTCTAGCCTGTCTCCTATCGTCCAATCCCTTGCTGGCAGTCGCCACGGAGATAATCGTTTTTATTTCCCGAAAGAAATGTTGGACCAAAACAGTATCTTCGCAAGCATTACCCAGCAATTTTTACACTTGATTGAGAACGATCATTTTACCCCAAATAAAAACTAGAAGAGGAAATTTATGAGTATTAAACTAATTGCCGTTGATATTGACGGAACCCTAGTCAACAGCCAAAAGGAGATTACTCCTGAAGTCTTTTCTGCCATCCAAGATGCCAAAGAAGCTGGTGTAAAAGTCGTCATTGCAACTGGCCGCCCAATCGCAGGTGTTGCCAAACTTCTGGATGACTTGCAATTGAGAGACGATGGTGACTATGTGGTAACCTTCAACGGTGCCCTTGTCCAAGAAACTGCTACTGGCCATGAGATTATCAGTGAATCCTTGACCTATGAGGATTATCTGGATATGGAATTTCTCAGTCGTAAGCTCGGTGTCCACATGCACGCTATTACCAAGGACGGCATCTACACAGCCAATCGCAATATCGGAAAATACACTGTGCACGAATCAACCCTCGTAAGCATGCCTATTTTCTACCGCACTCCTGAAGAAATGGCTGATAAAGAAATCGTCAAGTGTATGTTTATCGATGAACCAGAGATTCTGGATGCTGCGATTGAAAAAATTCCAGCAGAATTTTACGAGCGCTACTCTATCAACAAGTCTGCTCCTTTCTACCTCGAACTCCTTAAAAAGAATGTAGACAAGGGTTCAGCCATCACTCACCTAGCTGAAAAACTAGGATTGACCAAAGATGAAACCATGGCTATCGGTGACGAAGAAAATGACCGCGCTATGCTAGAAGTCGTTGGCAACCCCGTTGTTATGGAAAATGGAAATCCAGAAATCAAAAAAATCGCTAAATACATCACTAAAACAAATGACGAATCTGGCGTTGCCCATGCTATTCGTACATGGGTGCTGTAAAATAATTTGAATATAGAAAAAGCACTCCATAAGTTAGAGATAATGTACTGACCCCAAAAGTTAGACAGAAAAAATCTTACTTATGGGGTGCAGTTTAAAATTCAGTATTTTTGGTTTCTAGTTCTATCCTCTTAATAATTATTAAATCTGAAAAAGGTAGTACATTATGTAAAACCTTTTTCAATTTTTTATTTTACTACGAATTAATATTATTTTTTCTAATGATAATTAATCCACTAATCTTCCTTTATAAATATTGCAGTTCTTTTCTTAGTTAGCTTTTTTTCATAAATCTTTATAAGAATAACCAATAAACTACTTAGTAATCCCAAAATAACTAGACTTAATCTCGGGTTTAAAAGCCAATTAAAATAAGCAGCCAGTATCCCTCCAAAAGGAGCAAAAATGGTAGCTATTACAAAAGAACTAGAAAGTATTTTACCAATATTATACTCAGTACTTTCTTGTTGCTGTATTGTTGTAATCGAGACAGAAGCTATTGTAATTAGTCCACTCAAAATTGAATAACAAATTCCAAAAAATATCCAATTTTCTACTATTCCGCTTGCCATAATAACAAGTGGGATCGTTACCATTGATATATTCATTAAGATAAAGGTATCCTTCTTATTCAAAAAAGTAGAAAGAAGAGTTACTGCTATCAAACTACCAAATCCAGCAATTGAGTATACAATCCCAACAAGACTATTTGATAACTTTAATTGATCCTGTAAATAATAAATAATTGTTGCATTAAAGCCTACCATAGCGATATTCACAACAATAGTAAAGAGTAAAGAAACCCTCAATTTAATATTTGTGAAATTCTCTTTAAAACCTGCAAACATTTCTTTTATATCATCGTTTCCATTCTCTTTATGTCCTTGATTTGGAATATATGAAATTAATATTGAAAAAAATAACAACAAGAACGAAGCACTATTTATAAAAAAAATGCTATTAATATTAAACTTTAACATTAATAACCCCGCCAGAGCAGGAGAAACTAATTTTGAAATAGTTCGTACACCTTGAAACTGCGAATTATATTTTTGCAATTCTTCCTTCTCAAATAATGACGGGGTAATTACTGAAAATCCTGTTTGAAAAAGTGTCGAAAATAAAGGAATCAAAAATGCAATAACATAGTAAAAAAATATAGAAACTGAATATTTAGATAATATCGGTATTACACTACATAATAATGCAGGTATTAATGTAGACCATAATAGTATCTTTTTCTTATTAAAATTATCTAATAAATAGCCCATAACAAATCCCAAGAAGAATTGAGGTAGCAATTCAATAATCACCATTCCTCCCATTGCAAAAGACGAATGAAATTCTTGGTAAATTAAGATTGGAAAAGCAATTTTCTGAAATCTATCTCCAATATTTGATATAAATTCACCAAAAGTTATTGTATAAAACGTTTTCTTGTTAATATCCAAAATGTCCCTTCTTTCTAGTTAAACCACGATGAATATCACTTTTTATTAAATCGGTAAGACTTATTCCAAACCTCTTTGCAAGAGTTGGTACCGCACTATTTTCACTTAAACCATACATAGTTACTAACTCAATGAAATATACATCCTCGCCAGATACTCTAAAATCAAGATAACAAGTACCATCTATTTCATAATAATCCAAAATAAGTGTTTAGTTATAACTAAACACTTACCTGTACAGGTAAGATTCAACCTCCGACTATAATGATAATATCCATAATCAATAACAATATTCATGTAAATTTTAAAAGTTTTTTCATACTGAACCTCCCTTTATTTTTTATTTATTGTATAATAAATAAAAAAACTTTGAAATTTTGTTGGGAAAATGGGAAATATGAAATCAAAACTTGGTATAACACTCAGAAAAATTCGAAAAGGAAAGAAAATCAGTTTATCTTCAATTGCTGATAGTAATTTATCTAAATCTCAAATCTCTAGATTTGAACGGGGAGAATCAGAAATCTCTTGTATTCGACTAATCAATATTTTAGATAAATTACATATAAGTTTAGATGAATTTATTATTCTTCATGACAATAATTCTACTAAAACTGGATCATTCGCTAACTTGGTGCAATATATTCGAAAACACTACTCCACAAAAAATTTCGATAGTATTATTGAATTACTATCAAACTCTTCAAGTTATAACTTGGGTCCTTATGAAAAGACAATGGTAAAATCGATTCTCTATACAACAAATAAAAATTTTCTCCCCTCGGACGAGGAGTTATTACAGCTAACAGATTATCTTTTTAAAGTTGAAAACTGGGGTTACTATGAAATTATCCTATTAGGTAACTGTGTAAGAACAATTAAATATAACTCCTACTTCCTATTAACTATAGAAATGTTAAAAAATTATATCTATTCAACATTAAATAAGACAAATAAACGGCTTGTTACACAATTGGCAATCAATTGCCTAATTGTTAGTATTGATAAAGAAGAATTTCAAAATTGTAGTTTTCTAATCAAAGAAATAAAAAAATTACTAAATAATGAATTAAACTATTATGAACAAACCGTCTTCTTATATACATGTGGATACTTTGAATTTAAGTGCAATCCTGCGAACGGAATCGAAAAGATGAAACAAGCACTTCAGGTATTTGAAATTCTAGGAGAACATAATATAAAAGCACAGTACCAAGAGCACTATGACAAATATATTAATCAATAGCATAAAGATAGTTAATCTTTAACCACCATAGGATTAGTTCTTGTTATTCCAATAGTATTTCTATACTAAATCTTTTATCAAATTCCTTATCATTCAGTACTTTTACAAACATTTCTAGATTTTTTATTAAGCTCTCATAATCATAAAGATAATGATCTAGATCCTCTTGAAATGCTCGTATTTCTTCGCTTACTTGTTCTACTGTAATTGATTCTGGCAAATTTAATTTTGAAAAATCATATCTTGCAAGTTTTCGACTGTTCACATCCTCACTCTTTAAATTGATAAGCACTTCCGCCATCTTATTTAAGTTGGCGATTGTTTCATTAATTTGATTTAGTTTTATATCTATCTCTGCTATTTCTTTTACTAACTCGTCTTTAATGTCTTGGTATTTCTTATCTGCTTCAGTTAATTCAATGAAGAGGTTAATCTCTGAAATTTTCTGTTGAATACTTTCCGTGGTTGGTCTTCTGTATGGTATTATCCGACTATCATTGGTTAACTGTCTAATCAAGGTCCGCCCTTTGATATACTGATTCTTCTCAGAATATTCTTTGTTATAGACAAAGTATGAGGTTGTCTCACGAATATAAACCTTGTATTTTTTCTGATTCTCTTCTTCAATAATATCCAGTTAATAATTGGAAATCATGACCACCCGTCAAACGGGTGGTTTGTCCCAGGGCTATAAGCCCAAATTACCAGCCAGCGCCTAAAGACGCTGGCTTTCACTTTGTTCAAGCCTTATTGCTCTTGACTCGTCACTTGCCTCTCAAAGAGGCTTTAGTATTACTTACCACTATCCCTAAAGGGATCCTTCTTATTCAAAAAAGTAGAAAGAAAGGTTACTGCTATCAAACTTCCAAATCCAGCAATTGAGTAAACAATCCCAACAAGACTATTTGGTAATTTCAATTACGTCCATTTTTTTCTCTCATTAATTGGACATAGCCCTTTGTTTCTATTTTTGAATTTAAAAACGAGAACTCTCCGCACATTTTATCATAAAAATTATGATAATCTTCTTTTGAAAAATCTCCTAAAATCTCTATCTCAAGATAAAATCCAAGACCATCAATCTTATCTAGATTAATCGTTTTATTTTCTAATGCATCATGATAAGTCTTTCTATGTTTACTTATTGTGAAAATATTTGAAAAACCATCTTGCAAGATATTCCTTACAAATTCTAATTTTTCAGATTCCAACTCTATTTCACTTTCACTCCACATTCCTTGTTTTATCGTATCTTTTCTTGTGAAAATACATGCTTTATTATCAGCTTCTTGACGAATTCTGTAGATAAAGCTACCTACCTCATCATTTTCAAATTCTCTTCCTTTTGTTTTAAAATATTCATCGACTTGCTTATTTTCACTCTTAAATTTATAAGTTTTTTCTAAATATGAAATAGCATTATTATAATCTCTCTCATCGTTGAGTTCAAATCTAACTTCTAATTCATTCATTAATTTTACCTCTCAATTCTTTAAAAGCTGAAGTCTCTATACATTCACTCAGTCTATAGTAAGTTTCTGTAGATGTTTTATAGACACAAAGCCTAATATTTTCTTGCACTCATTTTAGCACTTCAATATAATAATGTCAAGATTTTTTATAATATTTTTTTATTTATTTTTATTAAATACATATTTGTATTATTTTGGATTAAAAAAACGATGCTTAATTGAACATCGTCTTTACTATTCTGTTATATCTGCAATGTAATGCTCGATTTTAAGAGCCATTGACATATTTTCCTCAAGCTTATACAGGAAATAAGCCGTTTCAAAGTAATCTTTTACTGCAACTTTAGAAGAAAAATTCTTACTGACATTTCCCATCAATACATACAAATCAGCCAAAAGATATGTTGTTCTATACGTCTTACATTGTTTTATCGTATCTGTGATTTTAGTAATAGCTTCTTCAGTATTATTCTGCAACCATAGATAGCGACAAACATTATAATTAAATTTAATAGAAAGGTTTAATTCTTCGATTGTGTTTAACTTGAGTTGATTTACTTGACACTCTAACTTTTCTCGAATTTCATTAAAGCTCTCTAAATCTTCAATATCATAATAAAAATTAAATAGAGTATTTGAAACTTGAAGGTAGAACAGGTCAGTTACATTTAACTGAGACAGTACCTTCTCCAATCTTGCCACAGCTTCCTCTTTTTGCCCATAGAAATAAAAATCTATAAGAGATTTCATCCACTCCATATAAAATTTATTTACTAGAGACAAGCGATGTACCTTTACACTCTCTAATTCATATATATATTTCAAAGACTCATAATTTCGATTTGTGATAAATGTCTGGGCTAACTTCTTAAACTCTGATAGCTCATCAATCTCTTCTACAATCTGCTCATTAAAAAAATAATCTATACTAACTTTTAACTTCTTAGACAGAGCATATAAAAAGTCTGCTCCTGGAGTAAATTCTCCATTTTCTAATCGACTAATCTGTCCCTGTTTACATATCCCCTCGGCCAATTCTCGCTGAGACATTTTTAATTCTTTCCGTCTATTTTTTAATCTGGTTGCTAATAGTGTGCCCACGTTTGCATTTTCCTTTTCTATTCGATTTCAATTTCAATTGTAACATGATTAAATTTTAAATACAAATTAATAAACCAAAAGATACAAATTATATATAAACAATGACTAGATAGGTTATTTTTGAAACCCCATCTCTTCTTCTTTTGAAATTTTCTTACTCACACGATTGATAAACTTATTCACTTTAAATGGATTAGATATTAGACTATCATGTTTAAATTTTGTTATTGATATATTTAACAGACCAGAAATAGTCTTTTACAACATATCAAATTCAGGAGAACAATGTCGATTTTCCCCATTTTTTAGGCTCTCTATTTCATAACAATCAATTCATTTTGTCACATACCTTAGCCCGAAAAATCCACACCAAATCTTTTCGAAAGCTGTTTAAAGCTTTGTACTTGCTTTCTAAGTTCATAGATCTGAAACTTAACCTCATTTGTCCAATTCCATAATAAAAATAAGGACATTCTAACAAAGGAAGTCCTTATTTTTTAACTAATAGATGTCAAAGTTACTTTACTGATCCACTTTATCTGTACTCATTGATCAAAATATAACTTTTACTCAAAATTTGGTCAAAAAATACTAAATTATTTTTAAAAATGAACTTGTGATGATTGCCCCTAAACAAACACTTTAAATATTCTTTATTTTCTTAATTTACTAAAATGCCCCCTGCAGGAATCGAACCTGCAACTACTCCTTAGGAGGGAGTTGTTATATCCATTGAACTAAGGGAGCTAGATAAAAACTCTGCTGAATGAGCAGAGTTTTTTAGTCGAATTAACGACGGATTTCTTTGATACGAGCTGCCTTACCTTGAAGAGCACGCAAGTAGTACAATTTCGCACGACGTACTTTACCGTAACGAACAACTTCGATTTTTTCAACACGTGGAGTGTGGATTGGGAAGATACGCTCAACACCTACACCGTTAGAGATTTTACGAACTGTGTAGTTTTCTGAGATGCCAGCACCTTTACGTGCGATAACAACACCTTCAAAAATCTGGATACGTTCACGGTTACCTTCGACAACTTTCGCGTGTACACGAACAGTGTCACCAGGACGGAATGATGGGATATCTGTACGAAGTTGACCTTCAGTCAAGCTTTGGATTAATGGATTCATTTTATTCTCCTATCTTTGTCAATCTTGAGGAATCTTCCTCAGCGGATAAACTGTATTTTTGTGCGTCCATTACACACAAGATACAGTTTACCAAATTTCCAGAAAAAAGTAAAGAAATTTACAACAGAATTCCTAAAAAAATCGCAACCAAACCACCTAGATAGGTCAAAGCCAGATAAGAATAAAAGACTTTCCTATCGCTCAGTAACTTTTGAAGTTCGTCATTCAAAGTAGAGAAGGTTGTTAACCCTCCACAAAAACCTGTAGCTAAAATAGTATAGACTTCCTTGGCTTCTACATGATTATAAAGAAGTCCAATCAAAAAACACCCCAAAACATTGGCTATGAGCGTTCCGAATGGCAATTTAGAAGTTTGATTATAGCGGGAAAAGAAATACCGTACTAGGGCTCCGCAGCCACAAGCAATTGCAAGATAGACGATTACCATTTCTTCCTCCCTAGAAAATAAGCCAAGAGTAGACCTCCACCAATACTCAAAAGCAAATACATAACTAAACTAAGATAACGCCCTGTATCCAGTAGTTTCACAGCATCAAGCATGAGACTAGAAAAGGTTGTCAAACCACCACAAAAACCTGTACCCAGTGCTAAAACAACACCTTTACTTGTCCCTTTATAGACCAGATAGCCCTTGACAAGATAAACCAGGCAGAAAATTCCTAGATAGTTGACAAGAAGGGTTCCCCAAGGGAAATCTGGACTGGCTGGCAACCAAGTAGAAACCAGGTAGCGCACGAGTCCGCCCAACATAGCAGCTAGAAAAATCCCTAGCGGATAAAATTGTTCCTTTTTCATTTGATATTTTGATCCTGATAATCACGCGAACGTTTGAGTATGTCCGAAAAAGTCGCTGCAATAGTCTCCTGATAGTGCTTGTCCTCTACACGACTCCTAACCTTTTCAAAGATAATTGCTTCTCTCTTGGTATCTAAAATCGGTTTACCTGAAGCTTTCTTATAGGCAACTACCCCCTCAACCAAATGCATTCGTTCTTCTAAGAGCTTGACGATTTGGTCGTCGATTTGATCAATTTCTTGACGAATAATATCTAAATCCATACAGTCTCCTCCTTTATTTGAATTATTGTATCAAAAACCCACCAAATAGGCTAGTAAAATCCCAACTCTCGATAAGAAAAATGCACTGATCGATTACATCAGCGCAGTTTTATACTTATCCTACTTTAGCAGCCAATTCTTCTGCGAATTGTTCCAAGCGTTCAATGTCTTCTTCCTCAGCAGAGAGATCAACTTTGACACACTCTGAACCTTTTTCTGCTCCTGTTGACACAAAGACACGGTCAAAGTCATCAACAGCCTTACAGAATTCATCGTAGAAGGTATCTCCTGAGCCGACCACTCCGTAGATTTTACCATTCAAGTTGAGATCTGCTAGGTCTTCGTAGAAGTCCATCATCTCATCTGGCAATTCTCCATCACCATAAGTATAGGTCGCAACGATAGCGATGTCTGCTTCCAAGAAGTCTGAAGCGTCAACAGTTGTACATTCATCAACATCGACATCCAAGCCCAAGTCACGTAATTTGTCTGCTACAATATCTGCAATTTCTTCGGTATTACCGGTCATACTGGCAAATACAATTTTTGCTAATGCCATATCGTCCTCCTCAATTTATCTTTCTCCATTATATCACATCTTTTTCATTTTAAAAATAAAAATTCTTGTGCTACAATGAAATGAGAAAGAATTGAGGTTATTTATGGACGTTTGCCATCAAATTTTAGAAAAAATCAAAGAATACGACACGATTATCATTCACCGCCATATGAAACCAGACCCTGATGCCTTGGGAAGTCAAGTGGGATTGAAATCCTTACTGGAACATCATTTCCCAGAAAAAACCATCAAAGTCGTTGGTTTTGATGAACCAACTCTTACTTGGATGGCTGAAATGGATTCTGTTGAAGATAGTGCCTACCAAGGTGCCCTTGTCATCGTCTGTGATACAGCGAATACTGCTCGTATTGATGATAAGCGCTATAGTCAAGGCGATTTTCTCATTAAGATTGATCACCATCCAAATGATGATGTATACGGTGACCTATTTTGGGTGGATACTAGTTCAAGTAGCGCTAGCGAGATGATTACCCTATTTGCTGAAACAACCCAACTGACCTTGTCAAATCGAGCTGCGGAGTTGCTCTTTGCAGGAATCGTTGGTGATACAGGTCGTTTCCTCTACCCTTCTACCACTGCACGGACTCTTCGCCTGGCTGCCTTTCTGAGAGAACATAACTTTGACTTTGCGTCTCTCACTCGCAAAATGGACACTATGAGCTACAAAATTGCTAAACTACAGGGCTACATCTACGACCATCTGGAAGTGGATGAAAATGGTGCAGCGCGCGTTATCCTGAGTCAAGAAGTCTTGAAACAATTCAATGTTACCGATGCTGAAACTGCCGCTATTGTTGGAGCACCTGGTCGTATTGACAGCATCAGTCTCTGGGGAATTTTTGTAGAACAGGCTGATGGCCACTACCGTGTTCGCTTACGCAGTAAAATCCATCCTATCAATGAAATTGCCAAAGAACATGATGGAGGAGGCCACCCTCTAGCAAGCGGTGCTAATTCCTATAGCCTAGAGGAAAACGAAATCATATACCAAAAGTTAAAAAACTTGCTTAAAAACTGATAAAATACTTGCCAAACATTTCATAATCTGATAGACTAGTATGGTAACAATCTATGGCTCGCAAAGAGACCATGGCAGAAAGGAAATATTGCAAAATGAAAAAAGATATCCATCCAGAATATCGCCCAGTTGTCTTCATGGACACAACTACTGGTTACCAATTCCTTAGCGGTTCAACAAAACGCTCTAACGAAACAGTTGAGTTCGAAGGCGAAACTTACCCATTGATCCGTGTGGAAATTTCATCAGACTCACACCCATTCTACACTGGACGTCAAAAGTTCACTCAAGCAGATGGACGCGTGGATCGTTTCAACAAAAAATACGGTCTCAAATAATAATAAAAAGACAGCTTCGACTGTTCTTTTTTTCTTCTTTTTATGAACCAATCACTACTACTTTCTATTTGTCAACCATCACGCTGACACTATAATTGATTTCAAACGGGGTTAAAAAATATCGAAAAGAAGCTTGATATTGAGAATGGTCAAGATGATTGAAACTACGTAGCCTAGAATTGTGTTCCACTTAGCATTGGTAAATTCTCCCATCACTGACTTCTTAGAAGTCAGATAAATTAAGGGAAAAATTGAGAATGGAAGAGCGATTGAAAGAAAGACCTGTGAATAGACCAATAACTGATCTAAGGTCTTTTCTTGATGCCCAAACAAGACAGCGACTATCATCACAGGGAGCAAGGCAAAAATCCGTGTTCCGACACGAATAATCCACTGTGGTAATTTCATATGCAAGAAACCTTCCATAACGATCTGTCCAGTCAAAGTACCTGTAATAGTAGAATTTTGGCCACTTGCTAAGAGAGCTAAAGCAAACAAAGTTGACAGAGTTGAGCTGGCTATCGCTCCTGCTATTGTCGAATCCTGTAAAGCATTGTACATTTGAGAGAAAGCTGAAATTTCGGATGCATGTCCAAAAAAGAGGGAGGCCCCTAAAATAAGAAGCAAGGAATTGACAACAAAGGCTAGGGACAACTGAAGATTTGAGTCCCAGGTCATAAAACGGACAGCTTTTCGTATATCTTTCTTATCCTTATGGTTGATTTTTCTTGTTTGAGATAGGGATGAATGGAGATAGAGATTATGGGGCATGACTGTTGCTCCCACAATCCCTAAAGCCAAAGTCAGTTGACTCTCATGTCCTGGCAAGGGACTTTCAAATAAAGTCGAAGTCGGTAAATAGCCACCAAAAATCCCCTGCATACTTGGATTGGATAAAGCCACCAGATAAGAAAAGATACCTAATATGGTTAAGATAAGGGTTGTAACAATAGCTTCAATCTTCTTGAAACCAAATTTCATCAACAAAAGCAAAAGAAATACATCTAAAACGGTTAAAAGGATGGCTACCATAATCGGTATGTGAAATAAAAGATTTAAGGCAATCGCTGATCCTAAAACTTCAGCCAAATCTGTCGCCATTAGAGCTAATTCTACAATTACCCATAGACTATAGCGGAGCCACTTGGGGGCATGATAGGCTGTTGCCTGCGCTAGATCCATCCTCGTCACGATGCCTAGCTTTCCAGACATCTGTTGTAACTGCATGGCAATGATTGATGAAATCAAAATAACAAATAAAAGACTATACTTATAGGAAGCACCTCCAACCACACTGGTAATCCAGTTTCCAGGATCCATATAGCCAACTGCTACAAGAGCTCCGGGGCCCAAGAATACTTTTAGATTTTGCCAAAAATGATTATTATTTGGAGTATCAATAGACTGATTAATCTCAGAAAGTGAGACCTTTTTGTAAGAAGACATCGGAATATTCACTTTCTAATCTTGTCTTTGCCTATTTTATTAATGGAGTTTTGAAAATATAATGAAAATAATTTCCTTTTTCCAATTTATTCTTATTATATCACATTTTGAAATGATTCTTAAGGAAAGCATGATAGTTAAAAAAACTTTGCACTCTAGCTAGCCACGCGATGGTTGCTAGAGTACAAAGTTTTTTTATTAGACTTCCTGCGAAACTAGAATTCTAGTTCACAGTTGATAATTCCAGCAATCAAATTCATTCGTAATCCAAATCGTTTACGTCGATTTCAATAGGTTGTTGAAAACATTTTAAACGTTTTTACTTTGGCCAAAATATTCTCAACCTTGATTCTCTCTTTAGATAGCACATGATTATAGGATTTATCTTCAAGAGTTAGTGGCTTAAGTTTGCTTGATTTCCTCGGAATTTACGCTTGTGAATATATCTTCATGATCCCTTGATAACCACTGTCTGCCAAGATTTTACCAGCTTGTCCGATATTTCTGCGAATCATTTTGAATAACTTCATATAGTGGCAATAGTTCACTACAATATCCAAAGAAACAATTCTCCCTTGGCTTGTGACAATCGCCTGAGCCTTCATAGCATGACATTTCTTTTTACCAGAATAATTGGCTAGTTGATTTTTTAGGACGATTGATTTTTAGCTCTGTTGCATCCACAATCACCGTATCCTCAGCACTAAGATGAGTTTTTGAAATCGTAAAGCCACTTTGAATAAGAGTTGCTTCAACCCATTGACTCCGACGGATTAAGTTGCTTTCGTGAATGCCAAAATCAGCCGTAATTTGTTCATAAGTGAGGTATTCTCGCATATATTGAAGAGTAGCCATTAGGAGGTCTTCTAGGCTTAACTTAGGGGTTCGTCCACCTTTTGCGTGTTTACGTTGATAAGTTGTTTTTAACACAGCTAACATCTCTTCAAAAGTAGTGCGCTGAACGCCAACAAGACGCTTAAATCGTGCATCACTTAATACTTTACTTGATTCATAATTCATAGTTTTATTGTATCATATTTTTGTTTCGCAGGAAGTCTACTTTTATTTTCCACTGCCAAGCACAATTCTTAGATTCACTCAGAAAAAGATTAGACTTTTAACCTCAAAATTGATAAAATAAAAAGGAAAATAAGATAAAAGGAAACTATAAATCACCATGATGAACATGCAAAACATGATGCGCCAAGCACAAAAACTTCAAAAACAGATGGAACAAAGCCAAGCAGAACTTGCTGCTATGCAATTTGTTGGCAAATCTGCTCAAGACCTTGTTCAAGCGACCTTAACTGGAGATAAGAAAGTTGTCAGCATTGACTTTAATCCAGCTGTCGTTGACCCTGAAGACCTTGAAACTCTTTCAGATATGACTGTTCAAGCCATCAACTCTGCTCTTGAACAAATCGATGAAACTACCAAGAAAAAATTGGGGGCTTTCGCTGGAAAATTGCCATTCTAATCATAAGAAAAACAAGCATTCAAGAGAATACTTGCCTATCATAGGAGGAACAACTGTTCCTCTTTTTGATTACTAAAAATTAAAGAATTCCATGGCCTGTTTGAAAAGCAATTCCGTATACTCTGGGTCTTCTTGGGCAATGGTAACCTGCTCTTGAATCATTTCCAAGTCATCCGTTATCATGCCGTCTGCACCCAAATGAACAGATTTATCAAAGGACTCTGAACTATTGATGGTCCACACGTACAATTTCTGATCGGTATTCCAAAGCTTGTTGACAAAATTTTCATCTAAAGTTGAATACTCCATGGTATAACCTGTAGCCTTGGTTCTTGGAAAAATACTATTATAAGGTAGGATTAAAAAGACTGGAATTTGAGTATCGTAGGCTAAAACCTGGTCAATCACATGGTAGTCTAAGGATTGCATTTGGTGACCATTCTGCTTAAGAACTGTTCCATATTTTTCCATAAATCGTTTCATCATATCTGGGCTATCTTTTCGACTGGTTTTAATCTCAATAAGGAGTTTTTGATGTAATTCATTGGCTTTATTGAGATAATCATCAAAACTAGACACCTTGCTATGATAACCATTTTCTGAAATATTGAGTTTAGTTAATTCTTCCAAAGTGAGATCCTGAGGATTGGCATTAACTCCTGTCAAATTCTTGATATTGGCATCATGCATCATGACAAACTGGCCATCTTTTGTTTCCTGAACATCTGTCTCAACGAAATCTGGAGATAACTGAGCGGTTTTTTCTAGTGATTCAACGGTATTTTGGACACCATTCTTATTAGATACTCCCCTGTGAGAGATAATCAAAGGTTTATTGGCAACTGGAGCTTCTAAATAAACATAACCCTCAAGAGCGAAAAAGATAGCGGCACAGCCCATCACTCCCCATCTCATCCAGTGGTCTTTCTTTCTCCTTGGTGTGATTTCTAATTCTTCTCCTGTTAAGAAGGAAACAAACTTAATGAGAAAGTAAGTCAAGGCCATATAGTGGAAATTCTTAATCAAGACAAAGTTGATAATTCCCAGCACAAGAGATTCCTTATGGGTCAAACCATCCATCAGCACCTGACTTGCTAAGATTGGAATCAATAAAAGAATGAAAAATAGGTAGGTTTTGACGATAATCCAAAGCAAGTTCCAAATATAAAACCAGGAGTGCTTTCTTGTCTTCTCTAGACTGTATCTGACTGCTTCTTTGACTGTTTTTTTCTCAAATAAAAGCTGAGGTAGGGCAAACATGAAACGCACTGAAATGTAAAATAGAAGTAAAGCCAAAATAGTAACCACTATACCTACTAGCCAATACTTGTCTTCAACATAATCAACGATAAAGTCTGGAATGACGATTTTATTGAGATAGTAAATCTTTAAAATCTTTCGAATCAATGGAAAGAGCATCATGACATAAAAGAAGATAAAGGCTATCTTGGAAAGCGTCACTTGCTTCATAAACAAGATACTTTGGCGAAAGACCTTACGACTGTACTCCAGCAAGGTCCTTTTTTCATGGCATAATAAATGCCGAGCACCAATAAAGAGAAGTCCTATCTGGTAATAGGCGACCAGTAAATTAACGATTACCAAAATAAATAAAGCAAGACTAATAAATGGCGAACCCTTTATAATGGCAAAAATATTGTTGTAGGATAGAAAGAGATAACCTGTCTGACGGAGCAAAAGTCCAGCAATCCAAGAATTTGACGGTAACCAGACAAACTCAATCATCATAAAAGTCAAGAAAAATAGAAAAAGTATTTTATCTAGATTAAAGTATATTTGCTTAAAACCTAGATTTTTAGGTTTTTCAGGTTTCATAGGCACTCCTAGTCAAATAATTGAGACAAGTCCAAGCCTCCAAAAGGATTGTTTGATAGGCTACTTTCTGCCCCTAACAATTCTCTAGCTTTATCCGACTCTAGAAAGGACTCGTAAACACGCGCCGTCATCCGAGCATCCTCTAAGCTATTATGAGACTGACCTTGAAATCCAAGAAATGAGGCAACAGTTTGCAATTTGAGATTGGCAATACCGTGTAAATCCGAACTCCGACGTTCAAAGGCTTCATCATACAAGTCCACCTTATACTGCAGGCTGTAGTCTAAACCATGATCCGCTAAAATAGGTAGATCACTTTTAGCAGCATTGTAGCCTACCATAGGTAAAGAACCCACAAACTCTTGGAAATCTTTTATAACTTTCTCCACTGGAGGAGCATCTTTTAATGTCTCAGCTGTAATCCCAGTCAAACCATTGATAAAACTCTTTAGAGGCACACTAGTATGGACATAGGAATCATATGCATCGATTTCCTGACCATCTCTAAAACGCACTGCCGATACTTGAATCAAGTGTGTTTGCCCTTCATGCTGATTAAATTCTAAATCAAAAGCAATGTAATCTTCTAATCGTTCCATTCTATACCTCTCCTATACTGTTATTTTATACTCTTCGAAAATCAAATTCAAACCACGTCAACGTCGCCTTGCCGTAGATATATGTAACTGACTTCGTCAGTCTTATCTACAACCTCAAAGCAGTGCTTTGAGCAGCCTGCGGCTAGTTTCCTAGTTTGCTCTTTGATTTTCATTGAGTATTACTTGAGCAACTATACTATTTAGAAACAAAAGAAGCCATCAGGTTAGCATTTAACCTAAACAGCTCCTTGATTATCCTCCAAATAAACGAGCAAAAAAGCCTTTCTTAGTGGATTGGACTTCTTCTTTTGCTTGGTCCAGCTCTAGCTTAAGATTTTCTTGATCCTTCATGGCTTGAAGGGTCAATTGTTGTTGCTGATCTAGTTGTTTGTCTTTCTCAGCAATCTGACGGTCTTTGATACGCATCTGCTCGTCTTTTTCTGATAACTGACGATCCTTGGCTTTCAATTGTTCATAAAGACGAAGAATTTCTGCATTCTTCTCATCAACCAGAATCTCCATCAGTTCACGTTGCTTGACATCTTCACTGACAGGCTCATCTTCAAAAATCGTTTTTTTATAGATTTCTTCTAGCTTAATCAAGCCACTTCTGGTAACGACTGTTACCCCTTTGTCATTTTTATCTGTGTCTTCTTCTGGTAATTCTTTGACACGGTTATTGATTGCTTGGCGAGATAATCCTAAGACCTCTGCAATCTCACTGACGGTCATTTCAATACTCATAATATCCTCTGAAACGTTTTCTAGCTTTTCTTTACTTAAATCTTATCATAAGCTAGAAAAACTGTCAAATTTTCGCTTAATCTAAGGCCTTCAAAAAGGTTAATAAGACTTGGGCAGAGCGACGTCCAGCTTCAATAATAAACTCATCAAAAGAGATGTTTGCTTCATGGTTAGCATTGTCACTCATAGCACGGATGACTAAGACTGGAAGATTAAGGGCATGCGCTGCCTGAGCAATAGCAGCCCCCTCCATCTCAACGGCTAAAACTTCTGGGAAATGGGACTTAATCGCTTCTATCTTGTCATTTCCTGCAACAAAACTATCTCCTGTAGCAATCAAACCAAGATGCCAGTTCTGATCCAATTGAGATAAACTCTCTTGGATTTTAGCAACAAAGGTTTTATCTGATTCGAAATAAAGCGGTTGTTGCGCCATTTGTCCATAAGCATAGCCAAATGCTGTGACATCCACATCATGATAGGCTAATTTGTTAGCAATCACGACATCCCCAACAGCAATACCTTCTGCTACTGCACCAGCTGATCCCGTATTAATTAGAGCATCCACTTGGAAATGATCAGCCAAAATCGCCACACTCATAGCAGACATGACCTTACCAATTCCACTTTCTACAAGAACGACTTCATGAGAGGCAATGGTTCCTGTGTGATAGGTATTGCCCAAAACAACTTGCTCCTGGGCATTGTCTAAATGCTGGACCAGATACGCCAGTTCTTCTGGCATAGCCGCAATAATTCCTATTTTCATTTCAATTCCTTTTCTATTACAAAAGTTTCATTGCTAAGACAAGCAAAATCAAGAGAAAGATGACTGCAAATAAAATCTTATTTAACTTAGAATTGAAGATATTTCTCTTGGTATTTTCAATGCGACGGCTTTTATGAATAGACGGTTCGACCTGAATCTTTAAGGTTTCCTGACTAAATCCATGATCCTTAGGATTGGCATAACCAAAACGGGAAGAAGAGGTTGGTAAAATCTTAGTCTCCTCATCATCTAGCAAAGGAGGACCTGAAATTTTTTCGCCTCTATTAGCTCTTTCGATTATTTCATCCGTTAATAAAGGTTTACCCATACTGACCTCCTCTATTTTTTCTGCAATTCCCAATACTGAACAGCCATAATTGTCTTGGCATCACAGATATGACCTGATTGGATTAATTCCTTGGCTTCTTCTAAGCTCACTTCAAGGACTTCCAAGGTTTCATCCTCATCCTGCGGACGCGGATTTTCCACCTTTGCCAAATCGCTGGCTAGGTATAGTTTTAACTTTTCATTACAAAATCCAATGGCTGAGTAAAAATCGTACAAGAGTTCTAATTTACCTGTATAGGCTGTTTCTTCCTCTAATTCACGCAGAGCTGCTGCTACAGGGTCTGTATTTTCTCCTACTTCCAGTTTTCCAGCTGGAATTTCGTAAGAGACAGCCTCGATAGCTTTGCGGTACTGCTTGACCAAGATAAGTTTTTGCTCATCGGTTACTGCTAAAACACAGACAGCTCCATTATGGAAAATCAAATCCCGTTGGGCAGTTCCCTTGCCTTCTGGTAATTCAACCTGATCTTGGACCAGTTTAAATATTGGTCCTTGATAGATTTCTTTACGGCTAAGCGTTTTTTCTTCAAATTCCATGATAGACTCCTACTGATTCTTAGGATGATGAGGTAGGCGAGTTGCATATTCGTCTTTATTGACCTGACGACCGCGACCAATCGCAATCGCATCTGCTGGCACGTCTTTGGTAATAGTTGAACCCGCACCAACGAGGGAATTGTCACCAAGTTCTACTGGCGCAATAATGGTTGAATTTGAACCAACAAAGACATTGTTGCCAATGACTGTTTTGTATTTGTTTTTACCGTCATAGTTGACTGTAATGGTTCCAGCACCGAAATTAACCTTGCTACCCACTTCACAGTTTCCGATATAAGTCAAATGACCAGCCTTAGTATTCTCGCCGATAGAAGAACCTTTCACCTCAACAAAGTTACCAATATGGACTTGGGCACCTAGAGATGAACCTGGACGAATGTGGGCATAAGGACCGACTGTCACACCGTCTGCAACACTACTTTCCTCAATCATAGAGTTGGTAATAACAGCTCCTGCTCCGATAGTGCTATCCACCACATAAGTTCCATTTGTCAAAACAGTCTCAGCACCAATTTTCGTGTGACCTTTTAAGGTAACATTGGCTTCGATTTGAACTTCGGGAGCAATCGCCACATCAATATCGATATAAGTTGCTTCTGGGTTGACAAAGCTAACACCGTTGACCATGTGTTGGTGATTGATGCGGCGACGCATAACCGACTCAGCAGTCGCAAGAGCCACACGGTCATTTACCCCGAGACTTTCATCAAAATCTTTTAATGTATAAGCACCGACTTTTTCACCAGCTTCACGGAAAATGCCAATGACATCTGTAATATAATATTCGCCTTGAGCGTTATTGGTATTGATATTTTTCAAAGCCTCAAGCAAACGCTCGTTGTCAAAAACGTAAGTTCCAGTGTTGATTTCCTTGATTTGCTTTTCAAAATCTGTAGCATCCTTCTGCTCAACAATGCGAAGAACTTCAGCATTGTCATTACGCACAATTCGTCCATAGCCAAAAGGATTATCCGTTTCAGCAGTCAAGATAGTCGCCACATTTTTATGATTGATGTGGAAATCAATCAAGTTTTTCAAGCTTTCACCTGTGATTAAAGGAGTATCTCCTGCAATGACTAAGGTATGACCTGACAAACCTTCTAAGATTGGCTCCGTCATCATAACTGCATGGCCAGTCCCCAACTGTTCAGATTGAGTCACAAATTCTGTCTGTCCAGCCAAGACCTGCTCAACCAATTCCGCCTTGTGTCCTACAACTGTGACTGTCTTTTCAGGTTGGATAGCTCCTACACTACGGAAAACATGTTCCAACATAGAAATACCCGCAACCTTGTGCAACACTTTTGGCAAATCAGATTTCATGCGAGTCCCTTTACCCGCTGCTAAAATAATGGCATAATTTGACATAATCTTCTCTTTTCTCTAGAAATTCCCTTTTATTATACCATATTTCAAATCATTCCGCGCCCTTGAATGAAAAAATGCTCTAAAGTCCTTTATTAACCCATTTTTTGAGTATTTTTTTTGATTTTTTCTCATTTTTAAGGTAAAATTATGAGATATGAGAAAGAAAATAAATCCGCTTATTTTATTTGGTTTTTTTGGGATTATGATTTTCATTTTAATCCTGAATCGCCCTCGTTTTGAGGACCATCCTGTAAAAACAAAGTCAAATATCGCGCAAGTAGAAACCCAAGCGCTACATAATATAGATAAACCGGTGATTGATGTTTCTGGTTGGCAACGTCCTGAGGAAATCAATTACGATACTCTGTCCCAAAACATTTCTGGAGCTATTGTTCGCGTCCATAGTGGTGCTCAAACGTCCAAAGAGAACGATGCTTCCTATGTTAATGGTGTTGATAAGGCCTTTAAAACCCATATCACTGAGTTTCAAAAACGAAATGTCCCAGTTGCTGTCTATGCCTATGTAGCCGGAAAAAATGTCCAGGAGATGGAAAAAGCTGCTGAGGTATTCTATAACGCCTCTTCTCCATACAGTCCAAGTTACTATTGGCTAGACGTGGAAGAAAAAACCATGTCTAATATGAACGACGGTGTTGAAGCCTTCCGAGCAAAGCTTGAATCACTGGGTGCTAAAAATATCGGAATCTACGTTGGGGTCTACTTCATGGAAGAGCACAGTATTGATACAGATAAGTTTACGTCTGTTTGGATTCCTTCCTATGGTTCTGACTCAGGATTTTACGAAGCTACTCCTAAAACTGATTTAGATTACGACATTCACCAGTACACGTCTAAAGGAAAAATTGCTGGCTTTGACCACGATTTGGATATCAACGTTATCTCTGCCTTAAAGAACAAAGAAGAAACCTTTAGAAAACTCTTTTTAAAACCTTAAAAGCATTTGTTTATCATTTGCTTTTTATTTTTGTGTTTGATTGTGATACAATATAGTAAGGATTTTTTGAAATAGAAATAGTTGGAGGAAAAATATGCTCTCATGGTTAGCACGTGTTATTAAAGGGATTGTCATTGCTCTTGGATTTATCTTACCGGGAATTTCCGGAGGGGTTCTAGCAGCAATCTTAGGAATTTATGAACGAATGATTGGTTTTCTGGCTCATCCCTTTAAAGACTTTAAAGAAAATGTTTTGTACTTTATTCCAGTTGCCATCGGTATGCTTCTGGGAATCGGCTTATTTTCCTACCCGATTGAATACCTGCTTGAAAATTATCAGGTCTTTGTCTTATGGAGCTTTGCGGGTGCCATCATTGGTACAGTTCCTAGCCTTCTCAAAGAATCAACTCGAGAATCTGACCGAGACAAGATTGATTTGGCTTGGTTCTGGATAACCTTTATCATTTCTGGATTAGGACTCTATGCCTTAAATTTTGTCGTTGGAACCTTAAGTGCCAGCTTTCTTAATTTCGTCCTAGCTGGTGCACTGCTAGCTCTTGGCGTATTAGTTCCTGGCCTCAGTCCATCAAATCTACTTTTGATTTTGGGTCTCTATGCTCCTATGTTGACTGGTTTTAAAACATTTGACCTCTTGGGAACCTTCTTTCCGATTGGAATCGGAGCAGGCGCAACTCTCGTTATTTTTTCAAAATTGATGGATTATGCCTTAAACAACTATCACTCACGCGTCTATCATTTCATCATCGGTATCGTCCTATCAAGTACTCTTTTGATCTTGATTCCGAATGCAGGAAACGCTGAAAGTATCCAATACACTGGTATTTCTCTTGTTGGGTATGTCATCATCGCCTTCTTCTTTGCTCTGGGAATCTGGCTTGGTATTTGGATGAGTCAATTGGAGGATAAATATAAATAATGGCAAAAAAAGTAAAAATCAAAAAAACATTGGTGGAACAAATCCTGTCTAAAGCAGGTATCCCACATCAAGGGATTCAAATCAATGCCCTTGAAGGAGAACTTCCTCAAGATTATGAACGAGATCAGATTTTCAAAACCTTGGCTCTTTTGGGAGATAAAACAGGACCGATTATCGGAATTGTCCCTATCACTCAACACTTGTCTGAAAAGAAACTAGCTAAAATTTCTGGCAATAAAAAAGTGAGCATGATTCCCCAAAAGGATTTGGAAAAAACAACTGGTTACATTCATGGAGCCAATAATCCTGTCGGAATTCGTCAGAAACACAATTACCCCATTTTTATCGATAAGATCGCTCTAGACTTGGATCAAATGATTGTCTCTGCTGGAGAAGTTGGTCACAGCATTATCGTCGCACCACAAGACTTGGCTAGCTTTGTAAAAGCTGACTTTGCAGATATCTTGGAGGACAGTAAGTAATGAAACTCTACTTTGTCCGCCACGGTCGTACAGTCTGGAACCAAGAAGGACGCTTTCAAGGTGCTAGCGGAGATTCTCCCCTTCTTCCTGAATCCATTGATACCCTCAAAAAACTCGGACAGTATCTCAAGGAGATTCCTTTTGATCAGATTTATGCAAGTGATTTACCTCGGGCAGTCAAATCTGCCGAGATTATCCAAAGTCAACTCCAGACGCCCTGTCCTTTAGAATGCGTTCCGAATCTCCGTGAATGGCAGCTGGGGAAGTTAGAAGGTTTGAAAATCTCAACCTTGGAAGCTATCTACCCTCAACAAATCCAGGCTTTTCGTTCAAATCTTGCCAAGTTTGACACTCAAATGTTCGGAGCTGAATCCCTCTATAGCACCACACAACGGACCATCCAATTTATCAAATCACTCAAAGATAGCCCTGCTGAGCGTATTCTAATTGTCGGTCACGGTGCCAATCTTACTGCCAGTATTCGTACTCTTCTAGGATATAAAGAACCACTTCTTCGTAAAGAGGGCGGTCTAGCAAATGCCAGCCTAACTATTCTAGAAACCCATGATTTTGAAACATTTACACTCGATACTTGGAATGATACTTCCTATCAATAACAGAACTTGAATTTAGCGTCAAGTTCTTTTTAGTTTTGAAAGATTATCCGTGAATTTCTTGGCTATTTATGATAAAATGGGAGTATCGCAAAAATGACTCATCGTATTCAATTTTGAGTAAAACTAGGAGGATCCCATGTCAACAGAACATATGGAAGAACTAAATGACCAGCAGATCGTTCGCCGTGAAAAAATGGCTGCGCTCCGTGAACAAGGAATTGATCCTTTCGGAAAACGTTTTGAACGTACTGCAAATTCACAAGAATTAAAAGATAAATATGCTGACCTCGATAAAGAACAATTACATGAAAAAAATGAAACAGCTACTATCGCAGGACGCTTGGTAACCAAACGGGGTAAAGGTAAAGTAGGTTTTGCCCACCTTCAAGACCGCGAAGGTCAAATCCAGATTTACGTTCGTAAGGATGCTGTCGGTGAAGAAAACTACGATATCTTCAAAAAAGCAGACCTTGGTGACTTCCTTGGTGTCGAAGGTGAAGTGATGCGTACAGATATGGGAGAACTCTCTATCAAAGCTACTCACATCACTCACTTATCTAAAGCACTTCGCCCACTTCCTGAGAAATTCCACGGTTTGACAGACGTTGAAACAATTTACCGTAAACGTTACCTTGACTTGATTTCTAACCGTGAAAGCTTTGAGCGCTTTATCACTCGTTCAAAAATCATTTCTGAAATCCGTCGTTACCTTGACCAAAAAGGTTTCCTTGAAGTGGAAACACCTGTTCTTCACAACGAAGCTGGTGGTGCGGCGGCCCGTCCATTTATCACCCACCATAATGCCCAAAACATTGACATGGTGCTTCGTATCGCGACTGAGCTTCACTTGAAACGCCTAATCGTAGGTGGTATGGAACGCGTCTATGAAATCGGCCGTATCTTCCGTAACGAAGGAATGGACGCTACTCATAACCCTGAGTTTACTTCTATCGAAGTCTACCAAGCTTATGCAGACTTCCAAGACATCATGGACTTGACGGAAGGCATTATCCAACATGCTGCTAAATCAGTTAAGGGCGATGGCCCAGTTAACTACCAAGGCACTGAAATCAAGATTAACGAGCCATTTAAACGTGTTCATATGGTGGATGCTATTAAAGAAATTACTGGTGTAGATTTCTGGCAAGACATGACTTTTGAAGAAGCCAAAGCTATCGCTGCTGAGAAGAAAGTTCCAGTTGAGAAACACTACACTGAAGTTGGCCACATCATCAATGCTTTCTTTGAAGAGTTTGTTGAAGAAACCTTGATTCAACCAACCTTTGTCTATGGACATCCAGTAGCTGTATCTCCACTTGCTAAGAAAAATCCTGAAGACGAACGCTTTACTGACCGTTTCGAGCTCTTCATCATGACTAAGGAGTACGGAAATGCCTTTACTGAGCTCAACGACCCAATCGATCAACTTAGTCGTTTTGAAGCCCAAGCTAAAGCTAAAGAACTTGGTGACGATGAAGCAACAGGTATCGACTACGACTATATCGAAGCCCTTGAATACGGTATGCCACCAACAGGTGGTTTGGGAATCGGTATCGACCGTCTCTGCATGCTCCTCACTGATACAACAACTATCCGTGATGTATTGCTCTTCCCAACAATGAAATAATCTCTTATCCTCTGGTACTTGCCAGAGGATTTTTTTACAGTAAAAAGAAATAGACTGAAGTTTTTACCTCAGTCTATTTTTCTATCGGACTTTAGAAAGGAAATTTCTTTCTTAGTCTTCTTTTTTCTTACGAGTTACAAGTCCAAATGCACCCAACATTCCAAGAAGTCCAAGACTAGCTAGACCAGTCTTATCTTCTGTACCAGTATTTGGTAATTCCTTCTTATCATTGGATACAGTTGTTTCAGCTACTTGTTTAGATTCTGTAGAACTTGTCTGAACTGGAGTAGCTACTGGTTTTTCTGGACTTGTAGGAGTCTCTGGAGCACTTGATTGCTCTTGATTGATTGGTTTTTTCACTTTCTTATAGTGATGTAGGGTATTTCCTTTAGCATCCGTTGTTGAATGACTAAATTCGTATCCTTCCAACT